>WJJB01000209.1 GCA_014729935.1 Candidatus Bathyarchaeota archaeon
GATCAAGGAGGTACCGTGCATGGGCAGGAGTCACCCATGGGAACGAACCACGCGAGAACTCCAAGTCATGGAAGTGCCGTGGATGATAAATGGATTGAAGTGCTGAAACGAACCACCTCCCATGAGATAGACCAGCTGCAACAACGCGGGTTCAGCAGGCCTTTCGCCCTTTCGCTGCTATTCCAATGCGCTAACATGATTTACGAGCAATATTACCAGCGTGAGCGCGTTCCTGCCACCATCTTCAAGCCCATGATGCAATACCTCCGGAACTGGACGTTGATTAGGGACAACTTGATCCCCGCTCTCGATCAGGTAGCTATCACTGCCAAGAATTTCGTGAACGAGGAATATGCATCTATAGTGCTTGACCTTGCACGCATGTATCCCTTTCCCGATTCTAGCGGGAGGTTTCCAACATTGCGACACCAAGGTTCGGGGGGGCTTGGCGATGGTGATCGGATCTTCCTCAAGAGCAGGCTAGGGAGGAAGCCAAGATCGTGGACGAAGCTCCCGATACGGCACCACCCAAAGGAACGGTTCCCCGGTGAATGGAAGAGCGCGTGGGGGGATCAACCACACGGGTTATATTCCTACCCCCCCGAGGACATTATCGAGGAGAGCTTTTTCGATCATCTCAGAAAGAAAACCATGTCGATATTGCAGGACCGGCGGGTGCGCATCCTGGAATTCACGTCATCCTTACTTGATGGTATTGACGTCAGGGAAACGATCCGACATCTTGCCTTGCAGAAGCTCTTCGTTCGTGAATCATATCCCTTGAAGGGAAAGGTGGGGAGCGTGGTCATCATCTTCTCGGATGATGATGGAACGAGCATAGATGAAAACAGGATAAGAAACAAGGATGGCAATGAAACAAGGCATGATCCGGTTATCTCGGGAGGCACGGTAGAACGCGGGGAGCGCTTCCCGAACAAGGTAACGTGGTGGGCAGAACATGAACAGGAATCGGATATGGCCTTCTACGGCACGCCCCCGAGCAAAAACTTGATTGGTCCCGGCATTGCCCGCATCGAGCTCGGCGGGGTCCTTTCAATCTATCCACCAAGGGGCATCCCGAACGTGTGGACTTATTTCGAACCGGTAGCGGGAAAATTCACAAAGGCCGAGATTCTTATGCTAGGCGCGGTGGAATTCTCCCGGGAGACCTACATTCCCGTAGTATCCAAGCAACCACCATCCAAGCGATTGGAAGCAATTGCAGGCAGGCACGGCAAGACATTCGTCCACGTGCCCATCTGGACATTGAGCAAGGAAGCACTCGAGGATGTCCGGTTCGTCCACGTGCTTAGAAACAAGCGCGTCCGGCAATACGCCAGCGAGTACATCTTCCTTTAGAAAAGAAATACATGACATGTATGAAATATTTGGTGAGAGACAATACATGAACGAGAAACGAGCAATATGCACGTTATGCATCGGCAGGCGCGCCAGGGATTTCGCCAAGCTGACTCATGGGCCGATGGAACGATACGCGCGACGAGTGAATGCGGAATTCATCGTGTTTGACGAGAGGCGCGTCAATTTCACCGGGTCCAAGGGTTTCAATCCTATCCTATTCGAGAAGTACCAGGTTGCAAGGGTGCTCGAAGAACATGACAGAGTGCTATACTTGGACACGGACATCTTGGTAACACCCCACGCACCGGATGTCTTCACGCGGGTGGACAAGACAAGGGTGGGTGGCGTCTTCGAAGACATCGGGACGGAGAAGAAACATCGCCGCCGGCTCATTCAAGAGGTCCAGGAAGACTTGGGTGATCTTGGCTGGCAGGTAGGTTTCATGAACTCCGGGGTGTTCGTGGCATCGAAAGAACATGCAAGGGCATTCAAGATGCATGAAACTTACGGGTTCCATGATGGCGAATACGAGCAAACCAACACGAATTGGTACATAAGGAAAGCGGGATTCGAGATACAGGGTATCGATTTCCGGTTCAACTTCATGGGCATGATGCGTGTCATCCACGGACCGATTCACCGGGAGGCATTCTTCATTCATTACGCGGGAAAAGGTGGTTTATTTCCTTGGGTGCCGAAGATGGAACAGCTCAATAACGATCACGCGTTTTTCTATGAGGGAAAGCAAGTGCCATCATTCGAGGATTGCTAGCGATACCTGGCATCACGATCGAATTTGCATTGCATGGATGCTCCTTGTCCCATGCACGGTTTACATTTTTATCCGTTCTTGCAAAAGAAAACCGCGTCCGTTAATTTAGGCAGTGGTAATTTACAAAAGATGGAAAAATGGGGAATGATTCCCCGCGGTCTGGCACCGATATCAATCGAGCGTGTATCCCGTGGGAACTTTCACACGGGTCCCCTGCTCTGCGGAAAGGTACGCACTATAGAAGACCTTCGTGGACCAAATGCCAAGCTCGAGATCCGAAACGGGTTTCCTTCCATCGAGAATTGCACCCATGAAATCCTCCATCTCGTGGGGATAGCCCGTCATCCAATCTTCATCTGGCTGGGCTGTTGACCATCCACATTTCGTTTCCGTTTTCTCGATGGTGTATGCATCGGCAAATTGCTTTGTAGTCGGGGCGTATGCCATGACGCTATTATTGTTGGAAATCTTCCCCTCTATCCTGCAATTGCTGGCATACACGTTTAGCCAGTTCTCGATACCCCCGAGTGTCACGTCGGACGCGATGCAGACGGCATTGGTGCCATCCTCGAATGTGATGATGGTTGATGACCAATCTTCCACGTCAACCGGGCGGGATACAATGTGGTCCTGTTCTTCGGGTAGATCATCAAGGAATTCCCTGCATCGCGCCGTGGTGGCTACCACGGATGCAGGATGGATGGGTTTGCCGTCCCGGATCATGCCTTCCCAGAGCTTCAGGTGGATGGCAGCCGAGATGGGATGCGCACCCATGCGAATCAGGGCACCACCCCCCGTGTACTTCCATTCTGCCGCGAATGACGAATGCGAACCCGAGTGTGATTCCCCGCATCGAATTTCCAGTATCTTACCCCCGGCTGCCTCCACCAGCTGTTTCGCCTTCCAAATGGGCCTGGCGTAACACCAGTTCTCCGCGTAACAAAAGGTGATGCCTGCTTTCGCGATGGCATCATCAACTGCCTTGCAGGTCTTCAGGCACGATTCCAGCATTATCCGCTTGTCGGTCTTGCCAACGTTTTCCCGCTGGTCGACGGGAATATCGGGATCACCGAAGAACCCGGTGAGTGGTTTCTCGCAAATCACGTTTTTACCCGCTTCTGCCGCTTTTATTGCAAACGGGGCATGAAGGAACGTGGGGACAACGAGATCTATCACGTCGGCATCCACTTCCTCGATCATCTTTCCTGCATCATCGTATATATTGGTTGGATCGATATGGAAGCGCTTGCAGAACTCCCTTGCTTGGTCTTGGAGTTTCGATGCCACGGCAACCACTTGGATGTCATAACCCGGCACACGCTCGTATGCCTCCCCGTGGATGTTCGCCGCGAAGCCGGTTCCAATCATCGCAACCTTGATAGTTTGCTGTTCTTTCATTATCATCAATCCTACAATGCCCGCGGCATGCGGTGATCACGATCTCCCGTCGCGGGCATTTCACGCTGGATCTTACGCACGCGACCTGTATAAAGGTTCATCATCGGGATAAAGCAAGGACATGAATGCTCAAACTCCAGTTCTGATTTATAAAGTTTTTCCGTCGTTCCCCGGAGATTCATGGGAATCACGATCTGGAAACCTGCACGACAGCAGGGGGAACACGGCGCAGTAGGTCGACGCTGATCGGTCACGTGTGCTTTAACAAGGGGATGCCCACGTTAATAAAATCCTCGTGTTTGGTTATTAAGGTGCGGGTAAAGAAACGGCAACCTTTTTTTAAGCTGACATCATTTAGTTTAACAAACACCTCAATAATATAACTTTGATAATGTGAAATGGTGGAATGGCCTTTGCCACGAGATCAGCAACGAGCCATGATGCCGGCACAGGTGAAATGAATGTACCATATTAGAGACACAGATTACGCGAAAACACCTTATTACCGGAAAACTACTAGCTTGTGTCCAGAATGCCTGAATCCTATCGATGCGGAAGTAGTCGAGGAGGAGGGAGATGATCCGGAGCACAACAAAATATTGATGAAGAAAAACTGCCCGGATCACGGGAATTTCGAGGATATAATTTCCACGAACGCGTTGTATTACAAGTGGACCCATTATGGCGAGGATGGCGTGTTCAGCTTTGAGAAGAATGGGGACAGGAACCCACCGGATTGCTCGACCGAGGACCCCCGTGGATGCCCTTATAATTGCGGCTTGTGCGACCAGCATCTTTCCACGTGCTCACTCGCCCTGATCGACGTCACCAACCGGTGTAATTTGCAATGCGCCTTTTGCTACGCGAACGTGGAAAACACGGGGCGTCTCGTCGAACCCACCTTGGAAGAAATTAGGAAGATCATGCGACATTTCAGGAGCAAGCCGATCCCTGCAGTTGCAATCATGTTCACGGGGGGCGAGCCGACCGTCCGGAAGGATTTCGTGGATATCGTGCGCATGGCAAAGCAGGAAGGTTTCAAGGAGGTTCTCGTTGCCACGAACGGGTACGGGTTCCAGCGAAAGAACGGTGTTGGTGAAAAATTCGCCAAGGATTGCTGGGAAGCGGGTTTGGACACTTTGTACTTCCAGTTTGATGGTATACATGATGAAACCTACAAGAAAACACGTGGTAAAGATAATTTCTTCGCTTACAAGCTTAGGGCCATAAATAATTGTCGCAAGGCAGGCTTGGACTCCATCGTCCTGGTGCCGACCATTGCCAAGGGCGTGACAGACGTAGAAATTGGCAACATTCTTCAATTCGCCATGGAAAACTTGGACGTCATTCGTGGTGTTAACTTCCAACCGGTTAGTTTGTGCGGGAGAGTTTCATTCGAGGAACTCCGGGAGCTACGATTCACGAATGCTGACTTGATACAGGAGATTGAAAAACAAACTGGTGGGACGATCTCCATGGATACTTCATGGTACCCGCTCTCGACCATCGTGGAATTTGGCAGGGCAATTTCATTTCTCGCCGATGTCGAACCCATCGAGTTCACCTGCCATCCCGATTGTGGTTTCGCGACCTTCCTGGTCTTGAATCCCGAAACGGGCAAGATGGAATCCATCTTGGATTATTTCGATGCCTTGGAGCTGGTTCGGTTCTCCAACCGATTCTGGGAGAAGGTGAAGGATCGAAAGCCCTTTAACACGTTTTCCAAGGTACTCTCGGGATTTGGTGATTTCGGGGGCAATCTCGGGAAATTGATGGACAGGGGCGTGAATTGGCTCGACAAGCAACAATTGAAAGCACGATTCGTCGCGGGATTACTCCCTGCCATCAAGAAACCAGGGAAACTAATGGAAGTCTTTTCAAAGATGCTTATCAGTGGCAAGTGGGAAGCGGTCTCCAGCTTCATTTACGGGAGCATTCTCATTGGTTCAATGCATTTCCAAGATGCGTACAACTTTGATTTGGACCGCGCGAAACGATGCATCGTTCACTTCGGCGTGTGGGATCCCCACGAGCAGAAGGTACTCGAAAGTCCATTTTGCGTCATGAATACCGTGATCCGGGACGAGGTGGAAAAGAAAGTCTCGCAACCCTACGTAAAGAAAGTGGAGGAATGGCACACCGAGAAGGAAGCGAGGGAGATCGAGTCGGGAGCAAGCAAGCAAGTCGCACCTGAGCTCATGCAAAATGGCGGTTCGGAGGGTGATGATCATGAGTGACAAGGTGGAGGAAAAGGACGGCTTCAAGATCAGGAAAAGTGTTGATTTCAAGACTGACATGATCAACACGCAGCAAGAAGCTCTCGTTAAGACCGTCCATCGATACGAGGAACGGGATAATCCCGTCGAGCAATTCTTGGAAAGTGCTGCCGCCAGGACAGTGGACGCATTCTTGCGGCTAAACGAGCAAATCGTGAAAGCTATCCCAGAAGATACCCGGTTGCAACTACAAGAGGCATGGCACAAGTTCCTCCTCGCGTTCTAACCAAGAACTTATCTCTCTTTTTACTATTTGCATCTTCTTCTTTCAGGCATTACATGATTACCAGTTCCAACTATCAGGTGCCTTCATTTACCATCAAGTTTCTTACGGTTCGTGCCTTGATGGAATTTGAAAAAATAAGAGGTGGGGACAACGAGATTTGAACTCGTGATCAACCGGTATCACCCGCCGCTCCAAGATTTTCTTCATCCTTGCGTCAGATTTGTGTGCTTGGTGGCGTCTGGAGCCGTTGGCGTTGGCACGGCGATTGCGGTGCCAAGGTCGTCCTACTTCGCCTTTATGGCGATATGCCTTGTAAAGCGGGCTAGACCATGTCCCCAGGCATCATCACATCCTTCCAACGTGGGAAAGATGGAGACTCACGAGGGCGAGTCCAAGTCTCACAAGTGGTTGGGCATAAAAAAGTTTTCCCGCCGGGTAAGGAAGTCATGAAGGTAATTACAGCCGCGGATGCTTCATAATTCCCCTGCGTGCTTACTCCGCGTGGGCCTTCTAGCACGTTACCGTCAAGAAACGAATTCCCTATCTTTACTTGCGAGTTAGACAAACGGAACCATCCCGCTCCCTATTATCGAAGGAGGATGGGGGAATTCTCTTCATGCAGCTATCTCGCATGCGATACAAAGGTTTTTTTTCATTCTGCGACTCGTTACAATAACTAGGCAACAGGTCAACGTGCTCACCTTGGTGCCTTTCGTCCCATCACGAGCTATGGAGTGACAACAACAATGATTCACAAATTCATCATGCCGAAGTTGGGCTGGACCATGACCCATGGCAAGGTAGTGAAATGGCATGCAACGGAAGGTGACACCGTTGAAAAAGGTCAAGAAATCTTGGAAATCGAAACGGACAAGGTCACGATCAAGGTGGAAGCACCTGAAACCGGCACGTTGATCAAGATCTTGCACGGTGAGGGGGAATCTGTACCGGTGAATTATGTATTGGCACTCATCGTCGATGATCCTGGGAGCCTTGATGAGGGTGAATTGGACGAGACGGTGAAATCCATCACTGCCAATGAAGGAAAGACGGCTCAAGGGAAAACAGGGGAATCCATTGCTACAGCAGGATCCGGGCGGGCGGGAAAAGGTATTGCACCGTCCAGTCATGTCAAAGGACGGGTTCCCGCCTCCCCAAAAGCTCGGAAACTTGCAAGGGAACACGATATCGATTTATCGAAGGTTCCCGGAAGCGGACCTGGTAGCGCGGTTTTATTTGATGACGTTGAGGCACATATTGCATCACGTGCAGCAATAGGGCACGTCGAGCGGGTTCCCCATGACGGTCGCCTAACTATCACTAGCGAGATCGAGGCAAGTGGTATCAGGAAGGTCATCGCCGAACGCATGCATGGCTCGTTACTTAATTCCGCGCAGCTTACCATCACCACGGAAGTAAACGTGAATGGCGTGGCGGCTTTCCGAAATGCCGTGAACGCTGAACACATTTCCATGGGAAAGAAAAAGGTATCTTACACCGACATCATTGCACTGGTGGTGGCAAGCGTCCTTGAACGCTTCCCCAAATTCAATGGAAGCTTCGATGGAACCATCCTCCGCCAGTTCAAGGAAATCAACTTGGGGATTGCAGTCGCGACAGAGAGGGGCTTGTTGGTACCGGTAGTTTGGAATGCAAATACTTATTCTCTTGACGGCATTTCGAAACGGATAAAAACTATCGCTGGAGCAACCAGGAAAGGGACCATTGCACCAGATGATCTTTCGGGAAGCACCTTCACCATCACCAATCTTGGCATGTTTGGGGTCGATGCCTTCACCCCCATCATCAATCCACCCGAGCTAGCTATATTGGGCGTTGGTAGGATTGTCACGAAACCAGCATTCGAGGGTGGGGGGATACAGCCCATGCAATCCATGGTCTTGAGCTTGAGCTTCGACCATCAAGTGATTGATGGCCACGAGGCAGCCATCTTCTTGAATGATATTAAGCAATCACTCGAATCAAGGGAGAAAATCGAGCAGCTTCATGAGAGAAAGCACCTGAGGAGTCTCCATCGTGCACAGGTTAATTCAAGCAATGGAAGTGCAGATTACGACGTGGTCGTTATTGGTGCTGGGCCGGCTGGAAATGACGCGGTCTTGAAACTGGCGAGCAAGGGATATAGATGCGCAATCATCGAGAACAAGGTGCTTGGTGGCACGTGCTTGAATCACGGGTGCGTGCCCTTGAAGAATCTCTTCTTTATTGCAGATGCGATGCGAAAGATGAAAACCCGTATCGGGAGAAAATCCGGTTTCTCTGGAAAAATGCCAGAGCTTGATTATAACGGTGCTGTTTCTCGCAAGAATGAGGTATGCATGAACATGCAAAATGCCATGCAAAGCCAATACGAGAGTGCCATGATAGACGTGTTCAAGGGTACGGCATCCTTTACCGGCGATCATTCCATCGTGATTCAAGGGGCTGGTGCAAGTGAGATCGAGGGCAAGGAGATATCCTTTAAGAAAGCCATCATTACCACGGGTGCAACCTATCCACCAATTCACGCATCAGACGGGACGAGGGTACCCGACGTCATTGATTTCTTGGATCGAGCAATCCTGCCAGATAGCATTGCTATCATCGGCGAGGGGAAGGAAGCCTTGGAGCTAGCTTCATGCTTGTATATCCTTGGAGTGGAGGAAGTAAGCGTGGTATGCGAGAATATCAAGGATTTGCTGTACCCGTTCGATGAAGATATCCTGAATGCAATGGTGGATACCTTTGAATTGGATGGTATCGACATCATCTCGGGGGCACGGGTAAGCGAGATCACCCGTGGTGATGGTGGAGGCTATTCACTGACCTTGGATATCACCGGCAAGAAAGAAACCATCCACGCAATGCTGGTCGTTAATGCGTCCCACCGAATGCCAAATACGCGACAATTGAACTTGGAACGAGCGGGTATAGACGTCAACGAAGATGGAACTATCAGAATAACCAGTAATTTTCACACCACGAACCCCCGGGTGCTGGCAGCGGGTGACGTGGTCAATCTCACGAATAAACGACTCACCTATCTTGCATCGAGGCAAGGTAGGGTAGTAGCAGATGCACTTGCAGGTGCAAGGACTACAGTCGTTGATGATGCCCACGTTCCAAGGGGGTACTTTACCATCCCCCCAGCCGCAAGCGTGGGAATGAGTGCACGTACTTGCCAAAAGCGGGGAATCACGCACGAAAATATCTATTTCCCTTTTTCGAGACTTGTAAACGCACATCTCGTTCATGGCGTGGACGGCATGATGAAAATCACCATCGATAAAAATCAACATGAGATCCTCGGGGTTCAAATCTTCGGAGAATTAGCCCACGAGTTGATATCCACAGCTACCATCGCGATCAAGCAGGGCATGAGAATTCAAGAACTTGTCGACATCCTTCAACTCCATCCAGCATTTTCCGAGTCTTTCAAGGATGCAGGATTTACTTGGTCATTGACGAAAAGAGATATTAACTAGATGGCAGGGCATGGGAGAGCGGTGAAGCCACGCGGTATATCCCTAGCACTCCCCGTTTTTCCTGGTGGATATGACGCTTCTATCTCCCACAGTGATCTTATCCTTGATGATATCCTCCAAGTGCACATCATCCCCGATTATGCTACCTGAAGTGATCACCTTGTTTAGGGAGGATCCGTCACCGATTACCGAATCATGAATGATGGTATTGGTGATCTCGCAATCATCACCAACTGATACATGAGGGCCAACAATCGCGTGGTCGATGACCACGTTTTGCCCCAGAAAGGTGGGTTGAACTACATTCGCGTTGGTTATCTTGAAGAAATTCAAATCAAGCTCTGCTTTATCAAGGAACCACTTGTTGCCCATCAAGAAAGATTCAGGCCTGCCAATATCAAGTATCTCGTTATCCATCTGGTGAACTGAAAGCTTGAATCCCTTTTTAACGGCGTGCTCAATGGCAGGGGTAAATTGGTACTCCTTGTCTTTCTTGATGGGTTTTTTAACTTCTTCCTCGAGGTAATCCAAGACGGTATTTGCGGCGTCAATATTGAAAATGTAAATTCCCGATATGGCCATCTTTGAAACGAATTCCTTTGGTTTCTCCACCAATTTCGTGATCACGCGCTTTTCGTTCAATTTAACAACGCCGTAATGCTCCGGGTGATCCACGATGGACACGTTAATCAAGCCATCAAAATCATGGTTTTCGAAATTTTCCTTGATACCCTCGAAACCATCTATTGGAAGCCTATCACTAAGGAAGACGAACATGCCATGCGAATTATTGTTTTCAGGCATGAAACCGGATCGACGGGCGATATATATTGCATGGCCCAATCCAGGAAAAATTGGAATGTCGCGAACGACCCCTCTAGGCTCCTGCTCCTCGAAATGAAGCGAGAAGTAATCGCCGTATGAATCGGTAATATGCTGGATGATCATCTCTTTTTTGTAGCCCACGATGAAGAGCACTTCGGTTCCTTCGGGAAAGGCATCCATCAGCATATCCATGGCATGATCAATGATGGTTTTTCCAGCAAGTTTCAAGAATGCTTTTGGTTTAGAATAGGTAAATGGCTGGAGACGCTTCCCCACCCCGGCGATAGGGCAGACGATTTTCAATTCCTTCATTTCTTGTCACGAATTAATTCTTCTCTCTCAATCTGCTCTAGCTTAGGGGATGTTAAAAAACTTCAGGAAACGTAAAGCTAATTTTGGTGTGTTCCCATGCATTACTCATGGGCATCAGAGAAATTCAAAAGAAAATCAAGCTAAAAGAAGCAATGGCAAAGAAAGCAGCTGAACTAAAGGCGCAAGAATTGGAAGCCAAGGCCAGGATCAAGGATTTCACCGCACAACGGATCCGGGAAATTGCAGAGGAACACGGGTTCATCTTGGCTATAAATGATGAAATACAAGGCGAGATCGAGGCATTGAAGGAAAAATATGGAATTCCTGAAAGCAGGATCATCAGGCGCATCGTGAAAAAGGAAGAGATCTTGAATCACAAGAACAAGGTCGACCACGAGGCATTGGGATGGTTTATCTTCCAAGAAGTGCTCATCAAAAAGGAAGAGACGGGTGGGATTTTCACCGTTCCCGAGCTCTTCGTCTTTCTTGAGCCATTTGAGCTATCGGATCAAATATCCATCAAGGACATAGAAAAAGCGATGGAACGCATGGAGAAGATCAATGCCATTGCAGGCTTCGAGAAATTAAAATCCGGCGTGCAGGTGGTTTACTTCTTCGATGAAAAATTCACCTCGGACTACAAGATCGTCTTGAACATCGCTCGAAAGCAAGGATTCGTCATGCTCGATGATCTGCTCGAGCTCGGATGGTCACCCCAACGGGTGGAAAGCGTCTTGGAGAGCCTGACCCACTCCGGGATCGCGAGGTATGATGAGTCATACTTGAAAGGGAAACGCTGGTATTTTCCAGGTGTGTGAACTATCTCCACGTGAAAACCAGGGGATTTCCCAGCAAGCGAGTTAAAAATCGAAGATGAATGCAATCTTACCCTCGCTAGATTTCACCACACGCCCCTTTCCTTGCTTTTCGAGGATCTTGAAGATATCCTCGAATTCCTCCACGGGAATGGTTGAAAAATCTTCCCCTGCCTCCTTTAAATTGAAAATGAACAAGGGTTCCGTGATCATGTTATCATATGCCCACTGGTAAATGATGCGAGCCCATTCGTCAAGTGTTTTCCAGTATACCCTGAGTTTCTCCTTTTTCTTGAGCCACTCCGCCACTTCTTTCTTGACCATGTGCTTGCACACCTGATCGATGGTCTCCTTCCGTTTCCGAAGCTTGTTGAAAGGTTCCTGATCTAGCAAGTCTTGCACGTAAATAATGTGCCTTTTGCTGATGGAGGCAAAATCAAACAGTACTTTCGACCATTCCTCGAGCCACTCCTTGTAATCATCACTCTTTTTCTTGCCACCTGGCTCGCTGAACATGAATTCATACCTGATATTATCGAGCCATCCATGAAGCTTGTAGAGCTCAATGATTATCAATTCTTCCTTCGTATGAGTAATCTTGACTCCAGAATCCAAGCTTGGTTCCACAGTGATACTCCCTTCAACATCACCATCATCCAAGGCTTCATCAATTACCTGTTCCGCCATCATGACCGTTGATGGCAAGAAATCATCGATAAGGGTTAATTCCTTCAACATCCTCTTTAATTGTATCTTTAGCCTGTTGATTTCACCCACATGGCTTTCCAGCATCACGGGGTGAGCTTGCTGGTCCTGGACTTCAACTTCTGGTTGGGGTTTTTCTTGTTCTTCCCCTTGGCGAGAATCTGGTTGGCGTTGCCGTTCCATCGTCATTCACTTGATTAGACCCCGAACTCGTCACTCCATTCCTTGAATTGTTTCAGATCCCTTGGAGTGCTTACCGGTTTTTGGATCTCCAATGCTCCGATGAAATCATCCCTGCGAACAGGTCGTATATCTACTTCTCCATCATCGATCACGCCGTTGAGATCAAGCTCCCTGACGGGAATCATGATGGCTTCCCTGCATACCAATGAGAGGTCGGAACCAGAATACCCAATGGTAAGACGTGCAAGCTCCTTGAAATCAACATCCTCGTCAATCTCTATACCTTTTGTATGGATTTTCAGGATCGCTTCCCTGGATTTGATATCAGGAAGCGGTATGTAAATTTTCTTTTCAAAACGGCGGAGAAATGCAGGATCCAAATCCCATGGCCGGTTTGTTGCACCTAGCACCAAGATCCGCTTTTTATTTGAACTTTTCATGCCTTGCATTTCCTGCATCAGCTGCGTTTTCAGGCGACGTTCCCCACCACCTTCAGATCCAGATCCACCCCGTGTTGTCGTGAGTGAATCCACTTCATCTATGAAAATGAGACTGGGACTTGTCTTGCGAGCCAATTCGAACAATGTCTTGATGAGTTTTTCCGATTCACCTAACCATTTTGATACCAAGCTTGCTGAATCGGCGCTGTAAAATGTTGCCGTGCATTCATTCGCCGCGGCTTTTGCCATCAATGTTTTACCACAACCAGGTGGACCGAATAGAAGGATGCCTGTCCATGGTTTCCTCGCACCCCTGAAGATCTTCGGTTGGATGATTGGAAGCACAATTGCCTCTCGTAATGCCTGCTTCACGCGACTTAATCCTGCAACATCATCCCAACTCACATTAGGTTTTTCGGTGATAATGGTATCAGAAATCATCTCGCGGAGACGTTTCGTTTCCTCATCAACATCATCTTCATCCTCAGTTTCGGCTATCTTGTCCCTGCCGCTCCCTCCACTTCCACCTTTATTAACAGATGGATATGCCTTTGCAGTCTTACCTGATATTTTCTTCTTCAGGTACCTGGCGCGATCAATGTATTCTTCCATCCGGGCTTCAACAATGTGCTCTAACTTCTCATTCTTGTTGTATTTCAAAAATTCAAGCAGTGTCTCCGCGGCATGCATGTATTTCTTGAATGCTTCCTCGTAATCTCCCTGCCTATCCAAACTAACCGCTTCCTTGGCAGCATTCATTGCATGGTCGAATAATTTTGAATGACTCATGGCCCATCACGCTTGATTGTCCTGATGTTGCGTTCTTGATCTACATTTACTATCCTTGGCATAAAATGTTATCCTGCAAGAATCTGGTACTTCCTGCATGATTGATTTGCTCGATCACCCGGTGAAATCCACGAAACCTGGCGTTAGAAGGTAACATGAAATGGCACTTAATGGAAAAAGGGAAGAAAAATGTCTTAATCAATCAAGCCCCAGAAATCCGCGTAATGCTGGATATTGCTCGGCTGCAGCTTCCTTGCTTATCTGCTCCGCATAATTATGCATGATTCCCACGGTGAGGAGAATACCTGTTCCAGATCCCAAGGCGTTGAAAGCATCCGCTACAAACGCTAAGGTTGCCACTATCATTCCGCACAGGATCGTTAGCGTGGGAATGTATCTCTTCAAGATGCGTTCGATTGGCTTGGTCGATTTCCTGAAACCTGGAATCGACATGCCTGAATCGAGGATCTGCTGGGAGATATCCCTAGGTGCCAATCCACTCACGTCCACCCATATTTGCCCAAAATATATGCACAGGACCAGGAATATCAAGAAATATATGATGGCGTGCAATGGATCGTTCGCAACACCCCGGGAAAGGGTGGTAGACGTGTCAACGAACCACCCTCTAGGTGGTGTTAGATAATAAATAAGGCCGCCGGTGAACTGGAATTGGTCAAAATCAGCATAATTGGCGGGATATGATCCAATGAAATTAAGAATCATGTTAGTGAAGGGATTATTAGAGTTCCGCAATGCGGATTGGGGGCCGGCTATCATTTGCCCGAAAAACAATACGTTAGCGTACAATGCTTGTGCTAATATCACGGGAATATTCGATACGTACATCAGCTTCATTGGATATTTCCCAACAAACCCCCTGTAGCCAGAATATTGAAGTGGTATCTCGATTCGAACGGTTTCCACGTACACCACGATGAAGAAGATGATGATCGTGAGTATCACACCTTCCATGCCTGGTAAATTATTGGGGCGGAAAAAGCTGGCTCCCACTTCCTTCTTGGCGATTGATTGGAAGAATGCAATGATCGCACCTCGCATATATCCCTCTTGCCCCTCCCCCGCAGGGAGGAATCCGAATGAATTCACCATGATTTGACCCGCAACACCCGTGGCAATGAAGAGAGAAACACCACTTCCGATCCCCCAACCCTTCTGGATCACTTCATCAAGTAAGATGATGATGATTCCAGCAGCAATTAACTGGAGGAAGATCAAGAATATATTTTGCAATGGCATCACACTCGGATCTCCAAATGCACCTGCCAAAGTGTATGCAATGATCTGGAACAGGGTCAGGAAGATGGCAAAGACCTTTTGCACGCCGGTGAATAAAGCCCTGTCTTCTGGATGGGTAAGATCAACATTGATCAGTTTCGATCCTTGCAATAATTGCATGATCAATCCCGCGGTGACGATGGGTCCAATGCCTAGCTCGGTTAGTGAACCCTTATTACTTGCCAATATCACCCGGAGCCAAAAGAAGGGATCTGAGCCCTCTTCCGTTTGCACCCCGTATATCGGGATTTGTGACATCAGCAAGTAGATGATCAACACTATCACTGTCCAAAACATCTTTTCCTTGAACTTTACTTCGCGATCGGGTTGCTTGACTTCAGGCATAACCCGCACGAGTGGCTTGAACAATCTCAGGAACTTTGATGGCATGATATCGTCACCTTGCTGGTACCTGTTCGAATGTATTAACCCCAACTTTGGGGTTTTATTGCGCGTGGTGCGAGTAGGTATATTCTCGATAGCTTTTCAAAATTCTCTTGCGCAAGTACCGTTCAAAACCAATAATTGGTTAAGTAGTTGTTGGTGCCGTTATTCGCCCTGTTTAGCGCATTCAATCGAGATGAGACGGTTTTAAACGCAGGGATTGCATCCACACGTATCCGAAAACACCTATCCGTTCCCGGTATGGTGAACCGATAGCCTTTATGACCTAAAAAGAAATCCATGCACTTCAGTTCAGGATGTTGGTCATTCTGAAGTTTCCTTATCGTGGTATTCATGTACCTGGAATGATGTAGGATTTATCACGTGGCCAATTAGCCAGCAATAGTACATTCCGACTTTTCCTGCTTGTTTCCACGATTGGAAAGTTTCCCGCTGTGGATAATTGGGTTGCGAAATCCATGACATCTTGGAAGGACGGGGCGAATGCTGAACTTTCTCCAATAGATTCCCCCGTTCCCCCCATCCCGAGTCGCTTCTTTATGCGTAAAGCCCTTGCTTCCACTGCAAATCCCTTGATATCCACGAAATCTGGATTTGCACGCTTTATCAAGTTGGCATAACCGGATATCAATGACGGGCTCGTCAAACCATTCAATCCTTTCACGAGTGTGATGCGCAAGCATGTCCTGCATGAAAGAGACTCCACCATATCAAGAGTTTCCAAGATTGCATTATAAGAATCTGGAATGACGGGTCTATGAATTCGCTTGTATAATTTGCTACTTGGGGGAGGCAAGGTGAAGTAAAACTGCGTGGGAAGCGTGTCCAAGGAATCGATGGCATCTGGAAGCGTTGCATTGGATACAATGAAGGTTGTAAAGGATCTCCGCTTGAATTCACCTAGCAATCCCTGCATCTTTGGATATAGCATGGGCTCCCCTGCCAAGGAAATTGCCGCATGGGATGGATTCAAGGCATTCTTGTAGGTTTGCCTGATTTTACCTTCAGAGACGTCACAGGTGCTTAAGATTATCCTTGGATCCTCCACCGATTTATTTTTTGGAGTTAGCACGTAGGTTTCATGATCTCTCGTATCGACGATGCCAAGATCACGCAGTAACACCATCGATCTCTCGATCTTTTTCCAAGAGTGCCCATGGGAACGCTTGAATTCACCTACATTGATGATACCATCATGCTTTAATCCAACCTCAATAGCCTCTTCCATGATCTCAAGTCCTTTCAGGGAGTGTTCCATGGGAAAATGATGCTGGACGAGATTTACCTGGTTCCTGATAAACTCATCAACGAGGTATCCCGGATCATCTGGTTCCACGGTGAATCGTGCGCCTAGATTCCCTTCCTCCAACTCCCTCCAGCAAAACACGCAACCATGCGTGCAAAAAGGTAGGGTGGGCGTACACTGCAAACATTTCTCACTTTTTATTCCGAAATAACCCTTATAGCAATTCTTTGTTCCAGAAATCAGCTTCTGAACCATCCAATGGCAGGGTTTCAGTGCTGAATGTTTTGACCGTCCGACAATACGGTAATTGGACCGGGTATATAGCTTTTGGAATCTAATTGGAGTTTGCTTGTGGTTCATCTGTATCGCATGGAAGGAAAATAGATAATGGCGTGGCCGGGGGGATATTCGGGATTCATCAACCGATGCAACCTTTCGAACCCCCGCGCTCGTGAGAGCACTGGCTTTCATGTATGCAATGGCAAGCATCACACGTTCCAGGCCAGCATCTTAGACCACTTGATTACGGCCACGGGAATGATACTATCGTAATCGACCATTACCAAGGATAGCAACAGTAATGGCATGCAAGTCAGATAATGTCACCAAAGAATTAAAATTAATGGCAGAATACCTTTTTGGAAACAAAAATGGATGCGGAACTCACCCATGCGTTTTCACGCGTATCACGTGGTATCCTGATTTCTTGTAAACCCGCGTTGGCAATGCAAGGGATTCTTGAAACCATTTTTTCAAGCTTGGTGCTCCAAGAGATTTCTTCACGACAATATACATGATACCGTTGGGTTTCAAATCCCCAAGGGCAGCAAGGAGCATGCGTCTCATTATTTCCTTCCCCGCGTGAATGGGGGGATTGCATGCTATGAGATCGAATCCAGGTGGAAGCCCAGATGTCCTCGCGCTCTCATCTCCGTAATCAAGATCGATAACGTCCGCGTTTGAGATGTTATTCACATCCACGTTCTTCCTTGCAAGGGATGTTGCTCGTTTATTCAAATCCACCATGAACATTTTACATGTTGGGAAGAGCGAGGATAACACTATCCCAATGAAACCGTACCCGCATCCCAGATCCAATACCATCTTTGCATTCATGTCTTCAAGTGCGAGTATTTGCCTAACCAGCACTTCAGATCCTTTATCCACGTGTCCAAATGAGAAAACACCAGTTGATGTGAAAAAACAGAATGCGCGATCGGCTATCCTGAATTGCACCTTTCTAGCTTTCTTCCTTGATTTGGGATGCTTGGTAAAGTAATGCTCCTTTTCATGCTCCTTTGAATTCGGATCCATCACCCGGTATCCACTCCCCTGAGTGCATCAGTTTTTTGACCATTTCGGGTACGTTCCTGGCTCCATGAATACCCTGGTTGTCCTGACGGAAAATCCAGAGCTAGCATCCAAGATTTCATTACTATTCATGAGCGCCTCGCCAAGCGCTACCACTTCGCCTTTTTGCGTGAAGATTGCTACTTGATCCTTATGGGAAATGGATTTATCAACCTTGAGAACGCCAGGTACTGCTAAATTTGCCCCGTGACAAATTGGATCGACAGTGGAATCCCGTATGATGATCTTGGATACATGTTCAAACATTATTTCCATGGGATGGAGAATGCGCTTTAATTCATCCTCTTCTCCTTCCTCCAGCCAGTAATATATTGCATCGCTCAGATCCTGCAAGGTAACCAATTCATCCCTCTCTGATAGCGGCCCCGAACGGGTGCGACGGAGCTCATCCATGTGCCCCCCGCAACCAAGCACCTCACCAATATCATAGCATAATTTTCGAATGTATGTGCCAGCCTCGCATCCTACACGAAATAATACACGATTTCCGTCAATCTCTTCGATTTGACTATAGTAAATCTCCCGAACGCGCAAGGTTCTTTTCACGGCCGAACGCACAGGGGGCCTTTGAAATATTTTACCGGTAAACATGGAAATAACGTCTTCGATCCTCGTTCGAGGAACGCTATCATGGATCTTTAAAATGCAAATGTATTCCTTCCCGGCGGTAAGTAACGCATCTACCGCACGAGTGGCCTTATTTAATGCAACGGGTAAAACGCCAGTGACCTTCGGATCAAGCGTGCCTCCATGTCCCGTCTTGGTCACGGTGGTTCCGGCAAACATCCGCTTTATCCAACTTACAACCTCATGACTCGTTGGCCCCGCGACCTTATCCAAGTTTATTAATCCCCGATCGAGATGATCACTTATTGAACGTCTTGACGGCTCGCACCCGTGGCTTGGATCGATGTCTTCTTCTGCCTTGGTAACGAGTTCGTGTGGCACATCACCAGGAAGAATGGTTCCCACGTCTCATGCAGCCCCTCGATAATGGTTGGTTCTTTCACCTTACTCCAAGAAGATAAAAATAAGGGAGCAAGGTAGTATACCTGCTAACTTGTACCGGGTAATTAATCTAATGCTAACTTTTTCTTCATTTTATCGACCAGGTTGGCTTTCTTCAAGGCGTCCATGACTTTCTCGTCGGAAGCATTTTTTTTCAAGTCGATCTTGTCATCAGTTGGTTCAAGATGAGATAAATTTACCCTGCGTCGTCTAATACCAGAAATCTCCTTCGGCCCTGTCACCAAGGCGAAATTCTTGTCAATAATTTCTACCAGCACACACCTGCGTAATGCCTCGCGTCCCGAGGTTTTCACGCAAATGCGTCCAACTTCAAGTGATGCCATTTGTATTCACATTTTATTGATTGACAATCGCCTTTCAAGGAGCGAGTCACCTCGTATGCTGGGTGTCGATCCCTGAAGGGATCGTGCTTCATTCTCGAGGCACGATATCAAGGTAAATGCCGGGTGGCATTAAAAATTACTCGTATCCAGACGGTAATATGCATTAAGGATGCAAGTACTGTTGAAGATATAATGGATAAAGGGAACCTTTATGGATTTCAAAGAGTTAATCTCCAATGAGGACAATGGCACATAAAAGAAGGAATACCATCCTTGCGGTTTCCGGGAAGGGAGGGGTGGGTAAGACCACGATTTCTGCATTGATATTGAAATACTTGACCCTCAAGCGACCCCTTCCCAATATTTTAGTGCTTGATGTTGATCCAGATACAAACATGCCGGATGTTCTTGGCATGCGCGTTGATAGGGCACATACGGTTGGCGGGATCGCACATGAATTAAGGGAACAAATCAAGAAAGGTAAACTTAAGCCCAACTTCAACAAGGCAAGTTACTTGGAATCAAAAACCTTCGAGATCATGATTGAAGAAGAGGAGTTCGACATGATCGTGATGTCTAAAAGCGAGGGCACGGGTTGCTATTGCTTCATCAATTCAGCCATGTCTGGCATTATTGACACCCTTCAAGATGGATACCACTACGTGGTTATTGATACCGCAGCAGGATTAGAGCATTTTTCCCGTCGAACCATGAAAGATCTTGATCATCTTTTCATCGTGACGGATCCAAGCAAGATGGGATTGAAAACTGCCAAGCGCATTATCACCATGACCACCGAGCTTGAAATCTCGGTTGGAAATGTCCATATCATCGGGAATAGGTTCACTCCAGAAAATGAATCCATCCTGAGGAAGTATTTCGAGAATGAGGGTGAGAATGTTGATGTGCTTGGGATACTCCCCCAAGATCCAGAAATTCAAAGATTAAACCTCATGGGGAAATCCCTCTTGGAAATACCCATCGATAACCCGTTATACCAAGGCATCCACGATTTCATGAAGTTGGTTAATCTTTGATCTCGTGATTTCTTCAAGGTAGTTTAGAGATTGGGATTGAGAAATTCATAGATCTTCATCAAGAGTTTCTTCTCGTGTATAATTTCGTAGGACCTAAATGGAATTTTTCTCTGCTCTCCAATTTTAAAAACCTCCTGCATCTCAGCCGTGGGATATACGGCACCAATGACAGTTATACGCCTTAGCATTTCTAACTTGTATCTATCCAAGAGGATGCCAATCGGCACGTCTGCACGCATCAGATCATCCCGAAATTCTGGAGATAGCATGCATAATGGGGTGAGTGAGATGGCCAGTATGTACCTGTGCTTTCTTGTAGTTAACAGCACCTTCCTGAAATTATACTCCATTCTTGGTTCTATCCCGAGCCTTTCTTGGATGGTAAAGGCATTTCCTCGACCGGGATATCGTGTTAAGATTTGATTCATCGTGTGCACGCACACTTGATAGGTGGATTTTCTTTGGATGGACTGCAATATCCGGGTCACTGAACCATTTGTTGTTAGCAAGATGCGTTTTATCTTGGTTAGGTTGATCCCGTGGGCTTTTTTCAGCTTTTCGAGGGCCATTCTCGTTTCATTGAAATTCATCTCGCGTTCTGATGAAAACCAAGGTAGAATTAGATCCTCAATATCTTGAATTGCATTTTCCATGGACGCTTGGGAGGGATATTCCCCATCATTCGAGGTTTTCTCTAAATTGGGCGCATTTTTCATGAAGACCTGCTCGTTGTTTCATTTTTCGATGAATCTTTTAACTTTTTCTTTTTTCTTCAAGGAGTTCTGATAGGCTATCTTCACTAATTGGTTCATGCTTTTTTGTTCATCTTCTCCCTTTTCCTCACCGATGATTTTCTTGATCCGCGTGTATGCAGATTCCCTGAAGCGCGGTGTGAATTCCTTAATTTTCCCATCCATCCCGTGGAAGATTACTGATTTGTGGTTAGTACATTTACCAATTCTTTCTGCTTTTATGTTATTTTCCTTAAATGCTTTAATTATGTTTTCCGTGATATCGGGGTGGCAGAAAATAAGCAAGGAATCGAGCGATACACCCAAATAATCTGTATTGGTATCATCAAGTAATTTTTTAACCTTGGGATGCACGAGCTTGAATATCTTATCTTCATGGATATCCACACCAACATCTGCTTCCTTCATTATTTCAAACAGGTCTCCCCGTAATCCTCCATTTGTAACATCGGTGCAACAATAAACATGGTCTAATATTTCCTTCTTCGTCAGGAGAAGAGACATTGCCTCCAAGAACTTGATATTGAGGGTATGGATCAAATCATCTGGCCTCCCATTATACAAAGCCGTCGTTGTTATGGTGCCCCCGCCAGCACCCTCGGTCATGAGTATATCGGATTCGGATTTTATATCCTTCCGGGCTAAAACGGCTTCTGTTATGCCTATCCCTGCAATACCCCCTGTTATCCGGGTTCCAATAACCATGTCCCCCCCGATTCGTAACGTGGATCCCGCGGTAATGGGAACGCCAGTTAACTCTGCAACACAGGCGATTCCAGACATGAAATCGAATAATTTCGCTACATCCGCGTCATCACCAAGATGCACATCAACCATGAGAGAAATGGGGCGAGCTCCCTTGACAAGCAAGTCCCGCAGGCACGCCCTGGTTACATGAAATCCCGCAATAAATGGGAAATCGCTTAATCTGGAATGCATTCCTTCCATTTTGCTCACGATAAAAAGGTTGTCTCCTCTAGGATTAATTTTCACTGCCCCTGCGTCATCCATTGACTTCGGTGATAGGAAAATATCATCCCTCGTGGTGGCAATTTTCGTTATCAGGTCATGGACGAAAAAGTCACCAAGCCCCCTGCACCCAACACCTTGCGATCCCACCGTGAGACCTACCGGATTTGCTTCAAGAATCGCCTCCACCATTGGATTCTCAGGTGATACCCTGGTGTTTTTCACCTCTTCAATAACTGATTTAGATAATTTTCCAAGAACATTCGTATCAAATTGATTCTTGAAGATTTGGTATATTTTTAATAGGATTTCTTCTATCTCTTTCTCTTCAGTGCCCCTATCCAACAATCGGTTGGTTATACCTTCAACATCTGTCATGATACTTCATCCCAAGCTTCTGCTACGGGTAACCCTTCATTCAAGAAAAAACTTCATTTCTTTATATCGTCCTTGATGGATTCGATAGTTCTATGCCTAGAGTATTAATTATTGTTATCCTTATATACTCGAGAAAACCAACCCATTTCCTCACTCACTGGTTGGAAGGATCGTGGCACATTTGGCAAAACCGCGGCGTTCAGGCCGTGGTAGGTCACTTTCAACGGTACTGGATGAATAAACGTGAATCTAGAGATAAGAACTCCAAGCCGTATACACGCTACCCTTATTGATATGAATGGGAGCCTCGGGCGTGTTGATGGTGGATTCGGATTTACCATTGAAAATCCAGGTTGGGTTATTAAATTTGAGACAACTAGCGACGATTCTGTGAATGTATATTGTAACGAATATCGCGATGCAGATCATTTTCGAAACTTGGTAATGCAGATCATGGAAAGGATGAATATCACCTCTCGTGATGCTAGCTGTGATATTCATATTACCTCTCAAGTCTTGGAACATGTTGGTTTAGGGTCAAAAACACAATTTCTGTTTGGGGTTGCGGAGGGATTATCAAGGCTTACCCGCAAAGCTCCAGAAGCTCGGACAAGGGCTAAATACGCTGCATACACCGGAAGGGGTGGCACTTCAGGTATAGGAATAACATCTTTTTCCACGGGGGAGCAATTCTCGATGGAGGGCATACCTTCGGTAAGAACGGTGAGAAAAACACGTTTTTGCCTTCTTCTGCATCACGAGCAGGTCCAGCCCCGGTTCTCTACCATCGTTCCATGCCAAGGGAATGGCAAGTGGTGTTAGCAATCCCGGAACTTCACAAGGGTGCTCATGACCAACAAGAGGTGAATATCTTCCAGGAATATTGCCCCGTGTCCATTAAAGATGTGAGAACCTTGTGTCACCTGTTACTCATGGTCATTCTTCCTGCCATTGAAACGAGATCTTTTTCATCTCTATGTGAGGGTATTAACAGGATTCAATCTACTGGATTCAAGAAAGTTGAAATAGACATCAGGGGAGATTCCATCAAAACGCTCATGGAACAATTGAAAGATGCAGGAGCACCTTGCGTCGGCATGTCTAGTTTCGGGCCAACGCTTTATGCGCTAGCTCGCAACAATCAACAAGCAGAGGAAATCCGCGACAATGTACTTGGTCTTGGTTACCCAATGAGAGAATGTATCATCACGAGATTCAATAACCACGGGGCAGAAGTTAAACTATTGGATGGATGAGAACCATGAACCAGGAAACCGATAATGCATCGAAATTCTTTCCTGCTGGAATAACCGATCGGGAAAGGGCATGTTTCGAAACTGGAATCAAGCTTGGAGCGATCTTTCACAGCATTCTACGCCTTCCAGTCATGAACAAGCGAGAAATATTAGAACGCATTCAAGTTGGTTTAGAAGGTGCATTTGAATGTCAACCATTTGTAAAGGATGTTAATATAAAAATCTCCTTTCCAAGAACCGGAAAGTATCTTAAAACAGATCAATACGATTATACATTGATCAATGAACAAATGGTTGAAGTTGATTTGGATCTGGAATACAATGACACCAAGATACATGCCAAGATCAAGTGGGTACCCGAAATGGAGTATCCCTTGATGTATATCCATGATATTAGTGAAACGGGCGGTATTTCATGATTCTATTGATCAATCGGCTCGAGACATCGAACGCATAGGCGCGGATTAGAGTTGTAGATGGTGCCACATGAAGGGCACTCGAGGAGGCTGATCCCCGATTCACATTCCTTTTCTTTTCTTTCCTTGATTTTGTGCATTAGTTTTGATACTACAATGGCGGGGATAACTTGAAGGAGAAGGATGATGGAGATGTGATATAAAAGAGAGAAAAAGAAATCCTGATCATTACTTGCCATGATTCCAGGAACAATTTCAGAATGCAGGTATAACCCGAAGAACCAAGTGAAAAAGGCTATTGCTGAAGTCACGATCATGAATTTTTTCCTGTTGGGAGATATCAATGTAAAAAGGAACAGGAGAATGGATAATCTTGCCAAATTCAGCGGTTGATTCAGGAAGATGATCCCTGCAAACCATGACAGCAAACTGATTTCAAACTCGTTAATGCCTGCCGACTGAAGGTCTCCCTGCCAATCTTGGGGGTATTGTACCATGAAAAGAGGTAGGAGGATGTATAGAAGACAAAATGCAAGAACATGGATAGCATGGAGTGCAGGATTCAATTTCCCTGTTGTTTTCATGTAGAAGACCGTCTTGGAGAATTAATGCTTACGTGTCATCCTCTTCTTCCCAGCCTAGCGCTTTCAAGGCATCGCTCATGGAATCCTGTTCTTGGATGACTACATCCTTCCCTGCATCTTTATCCATGTCGAAATCAAAATTATATTCATCCGCTTCTTGGAAGAATGGTGGAATATCTGCAGATTCTTTAGCAGGTTCTTGTGCTTCAGCCTGTGAAGGACCGGGAGGTTTCACTTCTTCACTTGCAACGGTTGGCGGGGTTCTTGCTTCAACAGGAGTCTTACTTGGAACTGGCGCGCTTGTTGCAGGTGTAGCATCGGCAGTGCGGGCGGGGGCGGGCGTGGCATCCTCTTGCTGTGATTCTTCAACTCCTTCCGTTACCCCGAATGGATTCAATTGTTCATCGCTCAATGGAATGGGTGGTAC
>WJJB01000022.1 GCA_014729935.1 Candidatus Bathyarchaeota archaeon
CTATCTTGGATCTTTCCGATAATCGCGGTAATCTCCCCATCGATTTTGCTCCTAAGCAAACCAATTGAATGGGATATCTTGTCAAACGAGCACATGCCATCCTCTTCCAAGATTCCTTCCAATTCGCTGGCGATTTCAAGCTCCCTTACCATCATGCTTAATTCGCTCACTTGTTCATGCAACTGTTTCTTGCTACCCTTGATCTCGGTTTTAAGTTGGGTGATCATTTGACGTATATAATCGCGTTTTCCGAGCAAGGTTTTTTTTGCCTTTTCGATCTCTTTCTCATCTTTGTATTCCATGGGCAACGATTGCTGTTTCTTTCCAGAGATGGCATTCAGGTCGTTGATCGCTGCTTCAAGATTTTCTTGTTCCTCTCGCAATTTTTGAATCTCATCTTCAAGCCCCTTTCGCTCCTTCGAAATTGATGTTGCATCTTCTTGCTTCAAGGTGTTCTTTAGCTCGGTGATCTTATCACGCTTGCTTTGCAGATCGCCTTTAAGTCCGGAAAAATGATTTTTAAAGCTGGCTTCATCATCTTGGTATTCTTCAGGGATGTTTTGCCTTGCTTCGTCAATAGATTGTTCCAACGTTTCAAGATCATCTTGATGCTTCTTAATTTCATTCACTCGATCGGAGACCGCTTTAAACTTGGCCGAAATTTTCTCCAGATCATCCTGCAAGAAGGGCAAAGGGTGATCCTGCTTCAACATGCTCCATGATGATCGCATTGCTAGGGGATCCTCCTTGATGGTGGCAAGAGTAGCAAGAATCGAGCTTGTCATGGGATCCAAATGCTCATCTAGTAATATCTTGAAGCATTTCACGGTCTCTTCCTCCAATAGATGATCAAGACCAAAATTGCTGCAGGTCGAGAGGAGAGCATCTTGGCAATTCCTGGCTTGTTCTTTCTTCTTGGCAAGTTCATCCCTTAATGCGGTGAGCTTTTGCTCCAGATCTTTCAGGACTTGAGAATTATCCTTATTTCTTGATTGTGGATCAATGATACTTTCCAAGTATTCTCTCTTGTTCTTGTTTTGTTTTAATCGATTCGTTATTTCCGTGATCTCGGTCTTCAGAGCGGTGATGGAACTGCTGGGATCTTGGTTGACGAGTTGCTTGCGATCTTCCTGCAAATCCTTGATTTTGGATTCTAATACCGCTTTCTTGGTGTTCATGTCCTCGATGGACTTCTCCATGCGCTTGATACATGCATTCAAATCTTCCAAGCGGGTAGGATACTGATCCTTCTCGAAACCTTCCAAGGTTTTTATAATCCCTACGCGTTCTTCATGTAGCTTGTCTCTGGTCTTAATTGAATCATCCCGACGTTGGAGGATTAGTTCCAATTGACCACGGATTTTCGATATTTTATCTTGGTTACTCGTGTGGTTGATCAATTTTTCTTGGATTTCTCGCAGCTCGTTTTCTTCAGAGGAGTGGTTTTTCTTGAATTGCTCGAGACTTTCATGTAGCATGAATGAAAGATCTCCCCTTGCCCTGTAATAAAAAAGGGCTTCTAGTCGATTGACGAGTTCGTCGCTTGGTCTAACGGTGACTTTTTTCGCCAGTTTTTCCAAGTTCTGGATGTGATTTTCAATTATACTAATATGACATTCGATTGTAGTCATAGATTGAACTTGTTTGACGCTAATCTGCCTTGGAATTTCAATCGGACAATTTTCCAAGTAATGGATGACTAATGCAACCACTTCCCGCATGCTCTTCTGGTACCCGGATAGTTTTATTATTCCTTTAATGATTAATAGTGCTAACAGCACCAATGTGCCCGCCCCTACCAAGAACAGCATGAAAAAGGGATTCAGTGCCAAGCCAAGCGACACGCCGGCTATCATCACCCCGAATGATGATAGCAGGAGCACCCATGCAACCCTTCGGGAGCCTGCACCCCATTCCTCCAGGGAATGTTCGAGCTTGGCTTTGAACGTGCGGAAAATCGATTTTTCCCGATCGAGAATGAATGCCTCGCGTTCTTTTATCTTGCGTTCGGTGTTTTCATGCTGTTCTTTGAACTTATCAAGTCGTTTCTTGAGTTGCTGGTAATCCTCTCGATCTTCGGTTTCCAATTCCAACGTTTGGTGAAGATCCTTTATCCTTGCATCAATTTGCCGAAGATTTTCATCCAACTTACCTATCTCGCCATTGATATGACTTTCTTTCTCCTTCCATTCATCAAACTCGCGCTTCTGCTTATTTTTCTCTCTAGCATTTTCAAGATCACCTTTTAGTCTTTTCATTTCTTCCAAGGTTTTCCGCATTTCCTCGGTTTTCTCGCGTATCTCCTCATCTATTTTCTCAAGTTTTTTCAAGTCATTTTTGGCATTTCCAAGCTTTTCTTGGTGCTGTTGCAATTGTTTGGAAAGATCATCAATTTCATTATAGAGATTAATTATTCCTTTCAAGTTCTTTTGTGTTTCTTCAGTAGACGCGATATTGCGAGAAAGCCTACTGGTTTGCTCCATCAATTTACAGAACTGTTGGAATTTTCCAGTATAATCATCGAACTCGTTTTTAATTTCCTTCGACAGGTCGGTTAATGTATCTTGAAGCTCCCGTTCCTTCTCGCCAACCCATTCCTGTAATTTCACGATTGCTGGGCGAATTTTTTCAGATTCCTGCTGGAAATCATGTATCTTGGTAAATGTTTCGTTAATTTTTTTGCAGCCATCGAGCTTTTGCACCACGGCAAGCACCTGTTTCTCGAGATCTTCCAGCATTAGGGTTTTCTGTTTACGGTTAATCAATTTTTTTTCCAAGGATTGGTGGTCCTTTTCTCTACTTCGGATGGTTTCCGTTAGTTTTTCCAGTTCCTTGGTTTTTATAGCGATAGCCTGCTCGATACTGGCTATTTCCTTGTTGATCCCTTCGAGCTGGCTCAATTCATCTAATTCCCGAGAAATATCTTCCAACTGGGTTTTAAATTCTTCGAGATTCTGGGATCTTTTACGATTTTCCTTCTCGATGTCCTTGCAGCTCTCCACCTTCCCGATTTTAGCAAAGATATCTTGAAAACCGTTGAGCTCTTGCTTCAACGCAGAAATGGATGCGTCAACGTTCTTTATTGCAGCTACCTTTTTTTTTGATTCGCTGATCGTGAATTTATGGTTACAATACTGGTTGATTTCTTCCAATCGATTGATTTCCTACTTGTATTGTTTCTTCAAGATGGAAAAATTTTCCAAGTTGAGCAACTTGTTAATGATCTCCTTCTTCTTTCGTTTCCCGGTTTCAATGAATCCATCCAAGCCTTTTTGCTCCACGAAACTGCTATTTCGCAGAATATCTCCATCGAAGCCGAGAAATTCTTGAACATGATCCTTCACGGCATTTATGCCAATGTCATTGGAATCCCATACCTGCTCTTCCGGGGTGCCAATGTTGACTTTCAAAATGATCGGGTTATCGGTGCTTCCATTCCCCCCGCGAATGATTTGGCGATTAATGCTGCAATCCCGACCATTCTTTTGGAAGCGCAAGGTGATGTTTGCTGCTTCCGAGGTATACCCGATGGCATCGATGTTTCCCCGCTCCTTCTTGACCAAGAGATCGCCTGCTAGGGCGAGATAAATCGCCTCGAACAGGGTGGATTTGCCACTCTCATTCTTTCCCATCACGAGAATGTTACCTTCCGGAGGGAAATTGAGCAACTTGATATCAAGGTTCTTGAATCCCTTCACGGATATGGATGTCAACTTGAGCATGGGGGCGTTCCTCCTACACGTTTTTCCAATCATTCCTGATCTTTACCAACGCGGATTCCAGAACCTGTTTCTTACCTGGTTCCTCGCGAATGTGTCCTTGCACCAGATTCTCCAACTCCAGGAGCGGGTCAAGGCCGGAGATCTCCTCCGCCTTGGATTCGAATTCGATCTCGTCGGAAAGCTCGAAATATATCCCACGCCTCATTCCAAGTTCCACGTATTTGTAAATGTCGAGATGGTGGTACTGCTGGCGTGCCATTTCCCCGCATAACCGGAGCTGGACCACGCTGTCCTTCCTCACGTGCTTCTTGATAAGGGCGATTATCTCACGATTCGATATTCTCGGATCGGCATAGGTCAGGTCGTGTTTAAATGAATCCAAGTGGTAAAATGAATGGATCACTTGGTCAACCTTGGCTACATGTCCTACTCCTGCATCGATATGGATGATGGAGATGCCATGGTCCAACCCAAGAAAGTTAAAATCAATGGGATTAAGCTGCGGGCATGTGATTATTCCGGGCGTCTCGTTATCGTCCAGTGAAAGGGTTGGATTCGGCCCTCCGAGGAATATATAATCGATACCACGCTCCTTGAATCGTTTTATTGCCCCGGGGTCGATCTTGACCAACTTATCGATGATGGTTCGGGGCCGGGAACGAGAGACAGGGGTATCCCTAGTGCCATGTGGTGCATCTGTATCCCCGATATCACGGCCTTGCCTCCCAGCACCAGAAATTTCGCGAGCATCGATATTTCCATCGTCCTTAGCATCAACAGCAATAGCTGAATTCGTTCCACTTGATCTTCCACCTGTCGCCGGGCCGATGAATCTTCCATTCATCAGGAAAATGGAGATCTTCCCAGGATTGCAGCTGAAATCGAAATTAAAATCATCGAGCTCACGGAACACGTCTGGGGTGGTAAATATCTCTATGGGATGCCCTGCCACCGTATCATCGAATACCGGTGCTATGATCTCGTCTTGCTTCCGATCTTCTACCTTCAGCACGTGTACCTTCGGGTTGGTGTTGAAAATCACGTGGGGATAATCATCATTTGCGTGGTACAGGGGCGTATCCCGATAGGCAGGATAAACGAACACGTGAATCCCAGCATTCGTCAGCCGCTCGATTGACTGGAGCACCACCCTGACCGTGCTATTTCTTGGTTTCGGCGTGCTGAACAGGTTCCCAGCGATGATCAGGCAATCCAAGTCCCGGTCTAGCACCGATCTCGTGTATTCATCCCAGTTTCGTTCCAATGCGGCAACATGAGTCAAATGCCGCGATGAAGACATGTGCTTGAACTTGAATTCCAGCGTTACATCCGAGCATGTGCCTACCTTAAATACCATTCCGATTCACGCACCCACACATGGTGGAACCCGCCAACAAGCACCCACGAACCGCTCAACAGGGAGCACGGCATCACGATGGAAGGCTTGCACCAGTCGATGGGGGTCCACGAATTTCCATAACTAGACTATTATTACACGTGGCTTCTTATAAGAAGCCATTGATTAAAAAAGTTCTTGGCTAAATATTGTAATCTGGACCCGGGGCAGTCTACAGGCCATTTTTGATTATAGGGTCATATCAGAAGATACGAAACTTGGACATTAGACATTAATACCCATTTAAATAGCACCACGCTTCTAAAGCCCCCGAATCGTGACCTTCGATCCATGGCAATGCATGTATCCATCTCGATCGCCGCCGGTACCTTTGCCATGTCATTCTCAAGAACGATATCGATATCCATGGTCGTCCTTGGCCTTCCCCGTATAATTGCCGCGGTACCACCAACCACGACATGCATCACGCCGTGTTTTGTTAATGCACGGGTAACACGTTCCAAGACTTCAAGAAACTCGGCCACTTCCTTCCACTTCCTGTTTCAATCGCTGCATATGCATGAAATGCTCCCGCATGCGACGTATTAAATCCCGCTCACTAATGCCAGGAAACTTGCTCCGGAATCCTTCCATGAGCGCATCGAGGGTTGCATGGATGAGCCGGTCGGCAATCGTAATGCTATCAAACCCGCGTGATTGCAATCGCTTGAAATGCTCTTCCTCTGCCAACCGTTTAGAAATCATCAACTTCTCGCGTTTTTTATCATTCATTTCGATGAACCAGGGAGCCTTGATATACAATAGAGGGATTGTCATGAGAATTTGATTAGATAGTCATTCTTGGAATTTCTTGCAAGTGCATCTCGATGGAACTTGGAAAACCGGTAACCATTCGGGTAATTGATTGTATCCCATCGAAGATTTATCAGTCTTGCGACAGAAATCCCGCCATTTGAGTTTGTTTTGATGCGTGATGCATTTTGGAATCGAGAAATGATCCGTGAAACGATTAATTCGATCGTTACTTGGTAATACCAGCGAGACTCTATGACACAACGGTTGAAATTAGAAACCCGGAAACTATAACCCAAGAACCGCCCACCGTTATTTCAAACTTAGACGAACTTGGAGATCGTATGTTCCCAAGATATCTTAATATTTCACACGCGGATAATAAAAGATTCTCAGCTGCCATTTTATCGCTTGATTGAATATCTTCATTAATGAATGAATCAGCAATTCCTTGAAACGTGAAGATTAATTCTCGGGAGTCACCTGCGAGACGGAATGTTCATAAATTCTTGGAAAAATCGGATAGTTGCCTTGATATTTAATTAAACTACCACGCTCTAAACAGTAACGGGGGAATTTGATGTGCTCGATGCGAAGGATTGAAATGGAACCGGAGATTTCCCCACCTGCCTGGTTATACAACGCGTGGTTGATGTTTCGGGGAAGAAATGGTGGGATACAAGGAAGAAAGAGTTTTGCTACACGATGGAGCAGGAACTCTTGATGCCCCTAGCTTTTGTGGCAGCTTGAAATGGGACGCGAGATATTTGTCGGAGCCGGATTAAAATGTAGTCGATGATAATTATCAATTTCCCCCAAAACTGCTAAAGGGGCGGGTTTTCTCTCGCAAGAAGTGAGTGGTTGAGGCGAATCGAGGGAAAAAAAAATTACAGGACATCACCCCTGATGGAGATGGTCACGTCTTCGACGGGAATGTCCTTCCCGGTGCGCTTCAATGCCTCGTCCACGAGCATGCGAGCTCCGAAGCAGCATGGCACCTGCATATGCACCAGTTGGATAGATTTAATGTTGTTCCGCTCGAAGATGGCTGCAATCTTGGCAATGTACTCATCCCTGTATGGGTCGAGCTTCGGGCAGAACATGATGAGTGCCTTTCCCTTCAGGAACTCTTGATGGAAGTTCCCATGCGCGAAGGGCACGCAATCCATCACGATCACGAGATCGGCGTTCTTAAAGTACGAGGCTTCCGGATTCAGCAATTTGAGCTGGACTGGCCATTGTCGAAGCTGTGACTTTACCACCAAGGCTTCCCCGAGAGCACCTGATTCCTGCTCCTCCCCCGAAAAATCGAGGGCTCTCGTGCCCGGACACCCGCCGAGAGCCGATGCACTCGTGCATTCACCGTCATCGCTCCTGTCGCTCAATCCGTCGTCATGCTCGGGGATGTTGATGCCATGATCCTTCAAGTACTCGATCGCTTGATCGTGATAATCCTGCTGGTCGTGGTGGATGAGATGTTCAAGATGTGCCTTTATGGTATTCTGCCCATGTGGAACCACATTATCCATGACGCGCATCTCATCATACGGCTCCGCCTCTCGCTTCTCGACCGATATGGCACCCTCTGGGCAATCACCGATGCACGCGCCCAGGCCGTCGCAGAATAGCTCCCCAACCAGCCTCGCCTTGCCATCGATCATCTGGATGGCACCCTCGGGGCACCCGGTGGCGCAGATGCCGCACCCCGTGCACAGGTCCTGGTCGATCTTGATGATGTCCCTTAACACTTTTCTTGAATTTCCAGTTGATTTTGCCATGTCCTATCTATTGTTCCATTGCTTGCAGGGCATCATCTATGTGAGCCTTCACCTGTAAAGCAAGATGGGAGAAAACGAGTATTCGAGATCAAGGGTGATCTAGCAGTGATAATGATCCATGGGATGCTAGATGGCGCGTGGAATTACCTCTAGGGATTGTGGAAAATATCGCATATAGATAGGGGAAAAAAAAATGCCACCCGGTGGCGTTATTTCCCTTCCATTATCGCGGGAACGTCAGCTTCCGGTGTCGTGGTTGACTTGAGCCCCCACTTCTCGATGATGATGGAGGCAACGTTCGCTGACAGGAACCCTGGCAAGGTGGGACCAAGCCTGATGTTCTTGATGCCCAGATGTAGCAATACCAGCAGCACCAGCACCGCCTTCTGTTCGTACCAGCCAATGTCGAACGACAATGGCAGGTCGTTCACGTGGTCCACGCCGAATACCTCGGCGAGCTTGAGCGCCACGACGGCAAGGGAATAGCAGTCATTGCACTGGCCCGCGTCCAGCACCCGTGGAATTCCTCCTATGTCGCCCAGGTCTAGCTTGTTGTACCTGTACTTGGCACACCCCGCGGTGAGTATGACCGCTTCATGCGGAAGTGCTTTCGCCACGCCGGTGAAGTATTCCCGCGTTTTATGCCGGCCATCGCATCCAGCCATAACGACCAAGCGCTTGATGGCACCCGCCTTTACCGCCTCCACCACCTTGTCTGCCACGCCAAGCACCGCGTCGTGGGCGAAACCCGTCATCACCGTGCCGGTTTCCAGTTCCTGGGGCGTGTCGGTCTTCAAGGCGAGCTCGATGATCTCGCTGAAATCCTTCTGCTTCCCGGGCTCGCGATCGGGAATATACTTCACGCCAGGCCATCCCACGTTCCCAGTGACGAATAACCTGTCGAAGTATGATTCCTTGGGTGGGATCAAGCAGTTGGTCGTAAGGAGGATCGGCCCGTTGAAGGTGTCAAACTCCTTTGCCTGGTGCCACCACGAACCGCCGTAATTGCCCACGAGGTGTGGGAACTTCTTCAGCTCGGGATATGCATTGGCTGGAAGCATCTCGCCGTGGGTGTACACGTTGACCCCCTTGCCCTCAGTTTGCTCAAGGAGCTCCTTCAAATCCACGAGGTCGTGCCCGCTCACGAGGATACCCGGGCCTGGCTTCACCCCGATGTCCACGGCAGTGGGTTCGGGAATGCCAAACGCCGTGGTATTTGCCTTGTCAAGCAATGCCATGGTGGTTACACCAACAGCACCACACCTGTCGATGAGTTCAAGGAGAGCATCGGCGCCAAGCGATTCGTCCAGCAACGCGGCTAGAGCTTCTTGCATGAACTCCCAGATGGAAGGATCCTCCTGTCCTGCCACGAAAGCGTGATCCGCGTATGCAGCGATGCCCTTCAAGCCGTACGTCAGGAGTTCCCGCAATGCCCGCAAGTCCTCGTTTTCGGTGTTCGTCGGGTCCGTTGCCTTACCATGGGCGGTGATTGCAGCGAGATTCCCTTCGTTGGGTTCTTCCACCCATATCGCGGCACCCGGCACCTTGCCATCGAACTCCTTCCCTTCCTTATCCTTGTATGCCGCGAGAAACGCGTCGCGGGCTGCATCACGATGCTTAAATCCAACTTTCAACCTTGCCAGGAACCACGCAGGATCGAAATTGGCATTGGTGATGGTGGAAAATAGCATCTTGGTGATGTAATGATCTATCTCGGTTCCTTTCTCGCCTGAATGTAGGCCAAGCGTCCTGCCCTTGGTGGTCCAGAATGATATCCCCTTCACGAGGTCTATCAACGCGTACTGGAGATTCGCGACGTCGGGAACCTTCCCGCACACGCCACGGATCGTGCAACCCTTGTTCTTGGCAGTTTCCTGGCACTGGAAGCAAAACATGCTCATTTTTTTAATTCACTCCGTTTTTCTCTCAATTCCCTTTCACTTGAGGGAACTGGTAATTATATCTTCTGGCAGGAGTGACTTTATTCTTCTGCTTCACATGTGAAGGAGTCTCGGGTCATTTTTGGAATATTCACCCCCTCGCATGTCTCCCTTTGGGGCATGAGGGATCAAGTTAAAACCCGGGATAACCAGCATTCTTGCATCACGCAATGGGATGATTGATTGGACGAAATTTGGAGACGCTGTTCACGTGGTTAGGGGGGTTACCGACTTGAAGGACACCCGGGGATTTTACGAAACCCTGGGTTTTGTCCAATTGGATGAATCAAGCGAGCCAAATAATTGGGTGTTGTTTACAGATGGAAGGATTAACTTGCTCCTTGGTAAACGTGAAATTTAAATTGGGTGAAAATGCACGAGTATCCCAAAGAAGGTCTTGAAAAAATCACCATCTATGACTATTAATAGCAGAGAGTACAAGAGTGAATTGAAATGATGCTAATGAAACGAGAAAGATGGATTTTTGCCGTATCACTGCTTTCTTTTATTTTCCTTGCAACAAGTTGCTCTCTCGTTCAGGATATTAACGAAACACGTGATTTAGACGATTTTAAACAAGATGCTCTTGAAATCTCGACACCAGTGTTGCATAACTTCACCGTGATCGATATTGAAAGCATGGACTTGAGTCATGAAGAACTGCTGGTTCTGGCATCGATTGAAGGCTTGGTTAACAAGCATGGTGCACATCTCTACGTGGTTTACGAGAATCAGGTTGGATTCAACATGCGATCGGTCGATTTGAAGTGGCAAGATTATCTCTCGACTTTACCAGAATGCAACATGACCATGTTTAACCCAGCCAACCTATCCCAGGTAATTCAGCATTTCCAAGCAGAGCTGCCAGGAAGTTTCGAAAACATCATCATCATCGATGGCGAGGATATAGATGCAGCACAAGTCGCCACGCCATTATGCGGCGTGACCAAGTCGCTTCTTATTCCCCAGCAATTGTACTCGTCCCTCGCGCCCTACATCCCTTCCACGATAGCCTATAATATCACCGAGATTTTCGCTTCTAATGATCTCACAACTCGTGTGGAGAAGTTCGAATATGCCTTCGAGAATTTCTTCCCGTTGTGCAACCAGTCTGCACTTACCATCTCCATTCCAGAATATCCAATTAACACGCGTGATTTTTGCATCAAGAACGATATCTTCACCTTGTGGGATATTAATTACGTGGATTACACGGAGGATGACGGGGCGGTCAGGAAACTTGCCAATGGAACCATTGTCAATGCAACCGTTGATTCAGACGCGGAATTGGCGCTCTTCGAAAAGGTTCTCGAGGAAACAGATACGGGTATTCCCGTATTTGGCTTTGCAGGTACCTATTCTGGCGTCAATGAAGGGCGGGTCATCAGTCGTATCTCGGGTGCTGGTAAATATTGTGTTGTATCCCGGATCATCCATAACCTTGCATTCTGGCAAGGCCTTTTACCGCCAGCTAATTACACCTTCCAGCAACAGCACAAGGATCACGACATCACCTTGAGAAACAAGATCTACGCCTGCGGCGTGGTGGGGGACGGTGATAACATCGGTTATTGCTGGAACCACCTGCGATTGCGGACGTGGGACCAGCTCGACCGCGGGAACGTCCCGGTCGGATACACCCTCTCTCCCTCTTTGCACACGTTCGCACCATACATCATGAAGTATTACTACGAAAACGCGACTCCAAACGATTATTTCATGTGCGGCCCTTCGGGTGCGGGATATGCCTACCCGAGGGATATGACCTCTAATGATCTCCACCAGTATCTCGATATCACGAATCAATTATTCCAAGCATCAGATCTCCACGAAATATTCATGTTGGGACTTGGTGACGACTTGCAAGCACTTCCCGCATACGCGGCTTATCCCGATATACACGCTATCTTTGATTACACGCATCATCCTCGAAGGGAAGACCCCGAGTTGCATGGCAACACCACCTATTTTAGATGCTTTGGCAGGTCGGACCTACCGGGCGATGGGGATTATTCTGTCATAAAGGATCTGGATGCGCTCAAGCAATACGAAGGACAGCTGGATGGGCCGATCTTCTGCTATTTTAACCTGGGCGCATGGGATTTCAACGCGAGCGAGTGGAAACTAGCATGTGATTATTTCGAAGGGGATCCACGGGTGGAATTCGTCACACCTAATGTCTTCGTCGACCTGTACAAGCAATCGTTGCAAAACCAAGCCGGATTCACGCAAAGGGGACTTGTAACTTTGATTACCATTACTGTGACGGTGGGAACATTCGCGCTAGCAATTGCACTCAATACAGATTCCTTGAAACACGGAACTCAGGGAAAAAGCAAGGAGGGTAACCGATGAAGACCAATGCGAGTGCGGGCAAAAGGGGCAGATTGTTCGGAAATAGCGTCACCACGGTGCTAAATTTCGTTGAAATCTTGATCCCGATGGTTTTAAGTTTCCCTCTGCTGGTGCAGTGGATAGATGACTTGGGTGGGATCGAGGATTTCTCCTGGTTATTCTCATCCCTACTTTCGTCCTTGGGATTGGGGTTGCTGGTTTTTTTCCTACACGTGAAAATTGGTGTTGACCCGTTCAGGATAACCACGGGTGGTTTCTTGGGCTTCTACTTGCTTGCATTCTTTCATGGTGATTTTTCCTACGCAGCGTTTTCCTTCGCTCTGAGCCAGCTCCTTGCATTCACGATTGTCCGGCGGGTAAAAAATAAATCCGCATTCTTCCAGTCTGATGCCGTGCTTTTGGTATCCATTTCTTTTTCGATTTTTCATTGGAGAATCTTTCGTATCGTGGATGTCGCCATGTTCCAAATCCTCACGTTCCTGTTGCTGGCAGCGGCCTATTTCATCAATACCGTGATGATAACCAGGAAGTATGGAGTAACACCTGCAAGCAAAGCTGGTGATATTCCCTTAAATTTCGCCCCGCTTGCGAGCGGGCGGACTTACCTTCGTGGAGCCATGGCATTCTTGTTTCTCGCGTTCTCAGCAACCGCAGCAGCGTTTTCCCCGGTCCTTTTCGAGACTTTATTCGCCTTGGAATTCGAGCAATTTTTCCAGACCTACATGCTCACGCTGCTCTATTTTTCAGGATTTACGAGCGCCATAGTCATTGCTGCTCTTGTAGCATTCTTCATCAAGCGGTTTACCTTGAAAGCCGTGGTGAAAATCATCTTGAACGTGTCCATCTTGGTGACCGCTGCAACATGTGTAGGCTTAGTTTTCCTACTTGTCGAGACCAGCGTGGTGCATTCGCAGGCAGTGTTGATCCTGCCCTTGGTATTCAGTCTTGGCATCGGCTTGTTATTTGCACATGCATTCATGGCATTAAGGAAGAAAACGAAATCATCATTGAGGGATTGAATAGATCTCTCATGATGTGGAGCGATACGTGATAATGCCCAAAAAAGAGAAAAATCGAATGCATGGTGTGTGGAATGGGGGAATCAAAGAAAAATCGGTGAAAAAACATCATCAGGTGTGCTTTTCGCATGAATTTTTCGTGCACCAAAAAAAAGTTAAACACGCACGGTGAATACAAAACAATAATTCCTTGAAGGAGTTGGGAAACATCATGGAACCCATTCATGAAACAACGATTCACCGGGTGGATATCCCCGAGGCGGGAATCGAGAAGTTATTCAATGTGCTCGCGGGGCTCCTGCTGGAACCACGCAAGCACCCGTTAGGCTATACCTCGGCATATATTGAGATGGAGGAACGCGGGGAGCTTTCCATCACGTTCGAGGAGCGGCACGATGACGAATGGGAAAAGAAGATAGCGAGCAAAGCCACCCAAGAACTGAGGTTTACTCTCTCCCTCGTTCCATCAGGCGAGAAGGCAGATCTCGTCGTGAAAATCGGAACGAGGAGCAAGATGCTGGCAAAGATGCTAAAAGGAAATGCTATCGTCAAGGAGCTGGAAAAGGCGGTTTTTCCAATGTTCCGGGAACGAGCGAATCTTGCCGTGGCAGCTTGCAAGAAGGACGCTAGCATCGAGCAGCTCAAGAACCTGCCATCATCCGGCTGCATCAAATGCAATGGTGATGCAACCCACGATGAGTTCTGGACGCAGCAAGGTCACTGCAATAACTGCTGGGGCGGATAATTTTGCCCTGGTGAGTATCTCTTATTTGAGATTTCATGATTGATCATGGCCGACCATCTAAAATAATTCATCCATCCCTTTACTTCATGGTTGGTTGCGACGGTTAGTTGCGGTTCCTCATGTATTAACGGGTGCGATATCCTTCACTTCTTGTTTTTTCTGGCAGAAAACGTTCCATCTTCTCAACACGATTATCATCATGAACTCCATTTTCCCCCGGTTTCTGGACTTGTCGATGGACCCGGGATGGGGGCACCGCTTCTGTTTTCAACCAACAAGGTTTAGATGCCCTCGGGTGTTTTCCATTCCCGGTAACGCTTCCCGCCGTGGTGTTTCTTGATGACTGATGCCCCCTACAAGACCGATGACCGATGCATGTTACGGCAAGGGTATTACCGATCCTTTGGTTGGTGGGTTTTCGGCCATTTCATGCGGCACAAGGCACTTTTCATCGGCGGTTACATCCTGCTGGTGATCTCGACGTTGTTGCAGGTGCAGGTGCCCCTGTACCTGCGTCAATTCTTTGACGTGGCACTGGGGGAAGGCAAGGAAGCGATCATAGGGACCGCGGTCGTCATCCTGTTCCTGCTCGCCGTGAACCTTGGTATTGGCATTGCAGGGACGGGATTAAATACGTGGCTCACGGAGCGAATGGTCAGCAACGTGCAAAACGAGTTCTTCAATGCGATACATCAGAAAAGCATGAAGTTCTACGATTCGGCAAGGACGGGTGAGTTGTTGAGCCTCGCCACCTCGGATTCCCGGAACCTGTCGTGGATGGCATCGTCAATCCGCATGCTGTCCATGGCGGTGATCACCACCATCTCGTTGGCCATCGCCATGCAGGCCATGGACTCCCGATTGTTGCTGGTGTTTCTCCTGTTCGTACCCTTTATCGCGTGGAGCATATATGCCTACAGCGGGAAACTCGCAAGGGTGTCGGTCCAACGGCAGGAAGTCTTCGCCCAATGGCAGGCCACGTTGCAGGAGAACCTGGTTGGCATCAGGGTCCTGCGCACCCTGTCCAACCGCCACAGGGAGTTCGAAAAATACAAGCAGGATCTAGGTGCGGTGCGAAAGGTCCTCATTGCCCGGGGCACCATCTCGGCCCGGTACTATTCTTCGCTATTGATCTACGGTGCGATGGGTGCGTCGTTCGTAGTGGGCAGCATCTTCGTCTACCAGGGCACCATGACCGTCGGCACACTGGTCGGCTTCAATTCCCTCATACTGCTGGTCCTGAACGTGAATGAGTTCATCCGTGTTAGCATCTTCCTTGGAAGCATGGGGTTCGCGGGTGGTCGACGTGTCTACGAGGTGCTCATGGAACAACAATCATTGGATGACGGCATTTTCCCCATGCAGGGCCGCCTTGCAGGCCACGTGCGGTTCGACCACGTGACCTTCCGCTATGACCAGGACGGCAGGGACGTCATCAAGCAGGTTGACCTTACCATCGAGCCCGACCAAACCGTGGCAATCGTGGGCCACACCGGGGCGGGCAAGACCACGTTGATCAAGTTATTGCAACGACTCTACGACCCTGTCGGGGGGCGGGTCCTGGTGGATGCGCACGATATCCGCACCTATCCCATCGAGATGTACCGTAAACAGGTGGGGATCATCGAGCAGGATACTTTCATCTTCTCGGCGACCATCAAGGAAAACATCCTGTACGGCATCGACGATGGCGTCGGAATGGGCGATCTACCCGGTGTTCGGGATCGTGGTGGCGTCCGTGACATTGGAAAGGCGGGTGCGGGTGGTAGCTTGGTTGGCCCCTCGAGCCTCGCATACCCCGACTTGCATGAAACGGTCATTGCCGCGGCGAAGGCTGCAAGGATCCACGAGTTCATCACGACCCTTCCGGATGGCTACGATACCATGGTCGGGGAGCGGGGCATCACGTTGTCCGGCGGTCAAAAACAGCGCATCGCCATTGCAAGGGCACTCGTGATCAACCCGCCCATCCTCGTCATGGACGACTCGACCTCTGCCGTTGACGCCCGTACCGAGGCACGGATCCAGGCTGCCCTGAAGAACCTTATGACGGAAAGGACCACCATCATCATCACCCATCGCCTGTCCACGATCCGCAACGCGGACTTGGTGGTCCTCATGGATGGGGGCGAGGTGCGTGACGTCGGAACCCACGAGGAGCTACACGCGCGACAACCGGATTATGCAAGCATCTTTTCCCAGTTCGAGGACTTACCCGTCATCCCTGATCTCGCATCAGGCGCATCAAAAAAACACGTGGGGGACGTGCCCGGGGGTGGCGGTGGACACGACGTGTCGGGGGGTGGCGATGGAAATGGAAATGACGTGAATAACAACATGAACAACGGGAATAACGGGGTGGATAACTGACCATGTGGCGCGTGCTCGGAACCCTTTCCAAGGAAAGCTATGACCGGCAGTACTCCGACCGTGAATTATTGCGACGGTTGATTCCCTACATCGGCGCGCAGAAGAAGTTCTTCGTGCTAAGCATCCTGTTCTCCGCGTGCCGTGCAATCGCCTCGCTGGTGACCCCGTTGTTCTTCGCCATCGTGTTCGAGGAGCTGGTACGGTTGGGAACCAGCGCCGGTGCTATTACGGGCCCCACGACCATCTGGCTATTCAGTGGATTTTACGTGCTTTTCCTCGTGTTGGAGTGGGTTTTCTCCTACTTCAATTCGGTGAACAAGCAAAAATTGCAAAGCAACACCATGTATGCCCTGCGTCACGACCTATTCAAGCGAGTTAACCAGCACGAGCTGCAATTCTTCGACCGGAACAAGACGGGACTGCTCATGGCCCGCATCAGCGGTGATGCCTTCCAGGTGGGTAGCGTCATGAACACGGTGGTGGACTTTGTGGAGATCGTCATGTTCTCGGTGGTTATCTTGGGTGCCATGTTCGCCATCAATTGGCAGCTCACGGCCCTGGCCGCACTGGTTTTTCCCCTGCTTTTCGCCTTCATCTTCGTGTTGCGCAAATACCTGCGGCGGTATTCCCTGCTCCAACGCCGTGCTGAGGCGGCGGTTAATTCTGCCACCGAGGAATACATCCGGGGCGTGCAGGTCACGAAGAGTTTTGGCCAGGAACAACGGGTGCAACGGCACTACGAGGCGCTCCAATCACGCAAGGCCAGCGTGAATGCACGGCGGTTCTTCGTGTTTCGATCGTTCCCCGAGATCATCGACTTCTTCACCGCCATCGCGCTCTTCATATTCTTGGTTGGCGGTGGCATCGATGTCCTGCGTGGTGGCATCACGCCCGGCATCCTGTACCTTTTCATCACCTACATCAGGCGCCTGTTCCAGCCGCTAGTGCAGCTGGGGACTTTCTACGCCACCCTTCAAGGAGGGTTTGCCGCCGCCGAGAGGATGTTTTCCCTGATGGACGTGGAGGTTTCGGTGAAGGCCGGCGGGCAAACCTGCCCGCCGTTGAAGGGACGGATCGAGTTCAGGAACGTGTTTTTCGCCTACAGTAAGAAGAAAGGGGACGTGATACGGAACCTGTCCTTGGACGTGCCGCCAGGGGAATTGCTGGCCATCGTTGGCGAGACGGGTGCTGGGAAGACCACCCTCGCCTCCTTGCTTGCCCGCTTTTACGAGTACCAAGAAGGCGAGATCCTCGTGGACGGGATCCCGATCAACCGGCTCGATCCCGACTCGTTGCGCGACCAGCTGGGTTACGTCCTCCAGGACCCGTTCCTGTTCACCGGGACGATACGGGAGAACCTGTTGCTGGGGGCACCCGGTGCCACGCGCGACGACATCGACCAAGCCGTCAAGGCGGTGCGGGCCAACACGTTCATCAAGACGCTGCCCGGTGGCCTCGATGCGACGGTGCTGGAGCAAGGCAGGAACCTCTCGCAAGGACAGAAGCAACTGCTTGCCTTGGCTCGTGTATTGCTCAAGGATCCCGCCATCCTGATCCTCGACGAGGCGACTGCATCGGTCGACGCTTACACCGAGAAGATGATACAGGATGCGTTGGAAAGAGTGTTTGAGGACCGCACCACCATCGTGATCGCCCATCGTTTATCCACGGTCCTGAATGCCGACCGGATCATCGTCATGGATAACGGGCGCATCGTGGAGGAGGGAACCCATGTCGAACTCATCAGGCGTGAAGGGCGGTACCGGGAGTTATACAAGACCTACTACGCGCACCAGGGTATGTTGGAACCAATGGCGTGATCTTTTCTACCGGGCCGACAACGGCAGACACGCGGCAATTTCTTGATGGGTATTTCAGGAGGTTTTCCATCGTTAATGTACATGCTAAATAACATTCCCACGATGCTGCGAACCGTAAACAAATACGGGAAATGCCCGATACCACCAGCCAAGTTCACGGCCAAAGCCCAAGATAACCCCTAGAAAACCCGGTACCGTGCGGTTCAGGTAAGGGCACAAGGGTTATTAAGTGATCTGAAATGGTTCCAAATCAATTTCCAAGCAACAAAGGCTAAGCATGTTGCCACGCGGTTTCCAACGAGCCTGAAAATATTAATGAGCTCCAAGGAATAATGCTATAACAATCAAGGTAGTCTTGGAATGAAACCGAGTTGACCGATGTCTCTTACCAGGTTGATACCGCATCAAGCCCCGGTGTGTTGAGATTTCACTCTCTATCTTTACATGTAACCCCGTGAATCACTTGGATGATGAACCGATGAAGAAGGAAGAAATGAATGGACGGTCACCCCTGCTGGAAACGAGTCGAGCCCGTCGAGCCATTCTTGCCATCGCATTACTAATGCCTGTTCTTGTCTTAAACGCCGGGTTTACCATCTTGCTGAATAATTGGGAGGATCTGCATTTTCCCATGAGCGAGGAGGAAAAAATCGATTTTACACTATTTTCGATGCGTTACGAGCAGGAAATCTGGGGTGAACCCAACATTACCGCCGCAAATAGCATCGCAGCCAAGCTAACCCCGTCATCCCAGGGATTGTATTTCTCGGATCTTGATTACGATGACGAGTCACGAGCCAACTGGAACCCGTGGTTGCACCTGGGTCGGTTGCTCCTGATGATCAAGTATTATGGCAAGGATGTGCTGGCATTGGACCATGATGCACTGACCATGGTGTTGGGGACCTTGGATTACTGGTTGAACCGGGACTTGCAAAGCCTCAACTGGTGGTATAACCGGATAGCGGTGCCTCAACACATCGGGGATATTGGAATCTTGCTCGGGGACCACTTGACGGGGAATCGCCATGATAAGGTGGAGGATCTAGCAAGACGCGGGATCCTCATCACTGGGGGGCTCAACAAGATGACGGGGGCAAACTTGATAGACGCCGTGGAGACCACGATTAAATACGCCGTGTTAACAGGGAAAGGCTATTTCCTGAAGATGGCGGTGGCACGTGCTGAAGAGGAGATCATCATTACCGGTGGCAGCACCCAAGGCATCAAGCAGGATTACACGTTTTACCAGCACGGGGTGCAACAGGCTATAACGAGTTATGGCGTGGTTTACACATCAGGCTTGGCCGAGCTGGCTGGCATCTTGGGTAATTCCACTTTCCAGTTTTCGGAGGAGAAAATTGGCATCCTGGTGGATTTCATGCTCCACGGGCAAAGGTACGCGATCCGAGGAAATTGGTCCAATTATCTCGGCAACGGGCGTTCCTTTTCTCGTGCCAACGGGAACAACGCTCGATCGATCAAGTCCGCAGTCGCCACCTTGCTGGAACTCGAGAAAACCCCAAAGAAGGGTGAATTGCAGGAATTCCATGATTCCTTCGACAACCTGAGCCTTGCATTGAATGAAAGCAAGTACTTTCCTTTCTCGTACACCTTGGTTACCATGTCACCGACTCATTACATGGCAGCCAAGGGGGCATTCGATGGCTTCATTAATTCCGAGATGGTGAACTCCGAGAATCGCCTCGGGAAAAACCTGGGATACGGGGGCGTGACGACGTATCAATTCACCGGGGCGGAATATAACGACATCAGTGCCATCATGGATTTCTCGATGTGGCCAGGTACAACCGCGTTTCACGAGACGGATGAGGTCCTTGCTGAACACGGGAATCGATACCGGAGCACGACGACGCACTCGGGTGGCGCCGCGGAAGGCGTGGTGGGTGGGCTATACGTGGACATCGAGAACGAGGGGGGATTGTACAGCCGGCAAGCATATGCCTGTTACCGCGGGTTGATGGTTTGCCTGGGCACCGCCATCACTTGCACGGATCCGCAGAATATCAATGGCATATTCACCACGGTTAACCAGGTGTTCGCGGAAAACGCATCCTCCAATGGCGTGGAGCTCGAGCCAGGCACCACGGTGATCAACAGCACCTCGGTGGTTTCAAACGGGGCATTTGCATACTACCACCTGGATGGCACGCATGACCTGACCGCATCGGTGACCAACGAGAGTGGTAGCCTTGCCCGAAACAATCCATCACAAACCATGACGTTGACCGATGAAGTATTCAAGCTCTATTATGCATTTGGTCCACAACCCGTGAATGAATCCTTCGCGTATGCGGTGCTCGCGAACGTGGATGGAGATGCACCGGCAAACGCCAGCAATCTGGGTATTGCGAAGATCACCAACACGGACAGCGTCCAGGCAGTTGAATTCTCGGATGGCACGACGGTCGTGATCTTCCACGAGATGGGAACCCACGTCCTCCTGAATGGAACCGAAGTGTCCGCCACGACCCATTGCGTGAAAATCTATTAATTGGCTATATCAGGGAGGGATGAAAATCCATGAATCGGAGATTATTAGGGGCATCATTGTACCAGGCGGTTAACTTCGCGGGTTTCATAGTTTTTGCACATTATTCAGGTAATTTCCTGGGAGAGTTAGACGATGGCGAACATTTGTATTGGGTATTCACCGCGTTCGCGTATCCCATCATCATGCTTATCATTTCGACTCTCGTGAAACAAGTTCGTCGTGTCTTGCCAGTCATTGCAGTTGCTTCCACCTTAGTCGGGATCTATGGTCTCATCCCAACAGCACCGAATTTCATATCCCCGCTAGTTAACTTGTCTTCGGGAATGGTCTTCTGCTATTTCCTTGCCCTCTCGTCGATGCTCATGCTCTTTGTTTCATCGCAGGAAGTGCTATTCAACGTGATGCGTGATATAATAAGCGGGATCTCCTTGAAAGACGCGTGTATTGTTGGCGGGAGTTATTCCATCGCTGGAGTGGCTGGGGCTATTTCCATTTTCTTTGGAAGATATGGATGGCTTAATCCTGCGATGATTTTTTCTTACGTCCTACCCGTCGGCCTGCTGTTTTATTACATGTTCGTCAAGTTCCAATCACGACCGGAAGGTGCTCTCGAGGCGGACCACGGCCTTAGGAAGGGAACCATCATGAAAAAAGACAAGTCCCACCGGTTCAAGATGGTTTTCTTCTTCATCGGAGAGACATTGAGCCTGTTGCTCGTCGTGCTGGTGGCAGGGATGGCTTCACCTGATTCTTACATGGTCGAACTCAGGTGGTATTTCTGGATGGGCCTTATCATGGCCACGGGCGTTTCAATGGCGGTTCTGGCAATAAATATACGGAATTTTAAGCCAGAATTGGAAGAGAACATACTTGAATTCATCATTCCGATGCAGAAACAATGGATGATTACCACCCTCGTGGCGTGGGGGTCTGCAACCGTGGTGACATGTCTCGAGTTGTTCGTGGAATGGTACCACGGAACACCAATGGGTTCATTGATTGATGGCATCGTCGCGGGCATTGGGCTTGGCACATACACCTTACTGGCGTTCGTGTTAAACGTTGGACGACGAAAATGGATCCCGGTCCTTGTTGGTTTTACGCTTTCATTCATGATAATACTGGGCACTTACCTGGCACCAATGGTTGACCAAGATGTATTGAATATCATCGAGGATTACCTGTTCGTGTTCCCGGTCCTGTTCATGGCATTCATTGCAATCCAATTGCTTTCTTTATTCCTAAGTCTCAAAAAGATGCAGGAACAAGGGAATCAATGACTCGGCGTGTGTTGGACGCGAGCCGTTCATAGATTCATTTAGATAGAGCAATATATTGCATTTTTGCTATATCTCACGAGAGACGGTAGATGATTAGGAGTCATAGCAATAGGAGGACGGATTTTTGTCGTTGCTCGCTAATCTCGATAATTCACTCACGCTCGAGTTAAAGACAGCCTGAATTCCTTTCGTCTCGAAACCACGAATATGATTGCAATTCCTGCCAAGATTCCAAGTAGCAGCACGCCACCGTATCCACTTACTTCATTGCATTCAATGGTGATGCTCCCCGAAATTAATGGTGCTGAGGAATTGTACCTGCTCGTTACAACCACCGCATACCAGTAAATGCCAGTTGCGGGCACGACATCGATGAAGGATGTTTCAGTGGTGGAAGCGAGTGCGGTTGCCTGTGCAATGTTGCCGGGGGTGATCGCTGTGTCATGACGGTACACGGTGTAATTA
>WJJB01000210.1 GCA_014729935.1 Candidatus Bathyarchaeota archaeon
CGGTAATGGTTTGGGCCCACCAGTGACTTACGCCATGATGTTCCATGAGGAATGCTACAATTTCCTTGTGGATCAATTGCCTAGCCTCCGCACTGTCGAGTATCTCAAGCCATTCATCCCACGTGCTGCCGGTTGCTTTCTTGATGGCATCATCCGAAATCCTGTGATCCATGAAAGAGGAATGACACCTGCATCACTCAAAAAACCACTTAGCATGGATCATAACCATCTCTCACGAGGATCTAATACCAGCCCTTGGTTGCGGGATGCTCATGGTTGGTAGGGAATCTCGCCCCCTAAGGGAAGAGCGTCTTTTTTTCCCCCAGGTTTTTATTTTTTAGCGATTTCACGTTGTTTTCGTGATTGTACTGCCAGCAGCAAGGAAATGGTAACGAGAATGGCACCTCCCAAGTTCACGAAGCCTATTGGGTCGTCAAACAAGAAGTACGAGAGCAATAATCCAATGACAGGTATGAGAGTCGTAAAGGTGCTGTAAACCTCCCCGGTAAGATTCTCATCGGTCTTGTACGCCGCGTTCCCGAGACCATACGCGATGCCACTGACACCAACCCCGATCCATGTCATGAAAAAAAGTTGCTTCCCGGTTAACATCGCAATGGCTTGCCCCTGGTTGAAAGCAAACATGAATGGAATCAAGACAAGCATTGGGATAAAGTTCATGAAAAACGAGAGAACCATGGGTTTATGGTAATATGCGAACTTCCGGTTGAACATGGGGAAGAATGATCCTAGGAAGACAGCGAAAACCATGATCAGGTCTCCCACCAGGTTTGAATTCTCATCAAAGGACAACGGGAACAATACAAGCAGCACGCCAAGGAAATTGATGGTCACGGCAAGTAACATCGTCTTGGCAGGTTTCACCTTGTAAAAAATGAGCTTGTTGAAGACAACGAAGGATAAATTCATGTTATTGATGATGGTTTGGTTGGCACCTGACGTGTAGGAGGTCGCGACGAACACGATGACCAATGGCACCAAGTGAAGCACGGCAGTGAACGGTATCAGGTGCTTCCAATTTTCCTTGAAATCTGTGATGATGTCAGGTCCATCTCCTTTCGCTATCAGGAAACATCCAAGGGCAACAGACGCCAGCAGGAAACGCAAGAAAAGGTATCCAACGCTTCTAAGAGGGCCGTTGGGGTATATAACTTGGTCTGAGAATATAAATAAGGTTCCGAATAGCAGGACTGCAATAAAGATGTAAAGCATAGAGAGTGGCTTGAGGCGTGGCATCGTCTTGAAATCAGGGGGGATCACTTGCTCTCCGGTTTCCATTTCAGTAAATGCTTGTTCTTGGGCGGGTATTTCTTGTAGACGTCTACCAGTATGCGCTTCACTTGCTCATCACCAAGCGCGGGGTCACCGATTTCCTGTTGATCCAGCAACGCGGCGTATTTCCTAGCAGCTAGCCATTGTGCCTCCGTTGTACCGAAATACTTGAACAGGGAAATTCCAAGCCCGTAATCGTAATCCTTGCAAGATATTAGCATCTCTTCGGCATTACACTCCACGGAATTCGTTATTGCAAGTACCGGGATATCACCGTACTCGTGGATGCGCTTTCTCATGCTTCGTTTGAAGTACCAGTGCACGATATTTGCCAACCACCGCCATCTCCAGCCATCCCTTGCGGTGCCCGCAAGGTATGGGTAGAGCATAGGTACAACTGCATCCATGGTCGCACCGAGCTTGGAATAATCTTGAGCTATGCGCTTCCTGGTGAATAACTTGGGACCGGGCAGGTTGAACCAGCCGGTGACCACCTGGGGATCGGCTTCCTTGATTGCATCATTGAACTTCCTGCCATACGTCGCAATGGTGTCCTCCTTGAAATCGTACCACTCGGGCGACTTGAGCATTTTCTTTCCGGGATGTTGCCGCGCGAAAGCTTCCCTGCATCTCTCGCAACCACAAAGATCCTTATGTCTGCCATCGTACCTGATGTAATCGGCGAATATTCCATCAACTTGGTAATTGTTAACCAATTCCCTGACGATTTCAATCATGTAATCAATATGGGAACTGCGGGGACAATGGAATGCAGTTAGTGGAATGTAACCCTTTCCCCTGGCACCCCGGCTGGCGCCCTCTTTTTCATCAATATCCCCGGTAAGGAAGGGTATTTCCTTTCGCATCTCGTCAATCGTCCTTCCCTCGGGAAGATCAACGCGCATTTCACCTTCCTTATGCACCGCGGGATCCCCAGCATCATGCTTTCTTTTATCCTTGATATGAATGGACACGGTGCCGTTTTCCTTGTACCCGTTGGTCGTTTTCCATCCCCTGTAAGCGTCATTCATATTTGTGATAGAGAGAATGTAGATCAAGTCATGCTCTTGGCATAGTTCCTCGAATTCCTTCACAAGATCCCTTCCGGTGGGATTCCAGCCTACCTTGGTGTCCGAGAGCAGGGCTCCATCGGTATCCTTCACCACCAACCCGAACGCGTTGAACCCGTTCTCGACGCACTTATCGATGATCTCCCTGGGATCGATGGCCTTTGCAAACTCGTAATCCAATTTCCTGAATCCTGCCGGTCCGCGCACGGGCATCAATGCCTGCGCGAATATCTTCTTGTTTCCAAACCGCTCCCGGAACAGGGAGAGCTGGGATTCGGAGAGATGTGGTTTCTTTCCCATGATTGCATTGCACCGGTTACATTCAAGTTACGTGTCGCGTGAACTACCATGGCATGAATGGCGTGGCTTCATCGACGGTGGATGGTGCGCCAGTGGTTTTAACGACGCGTCCAGCGTGCCTTCATCCACTTATTTTCCACGGCTTCCACCGCGCGTGGTGTTCGAGAACCCCTTGTTGTGTTGCTGGAGTTCACGGTCCCGCCCTTGTCGTTTTCCGCCTTGATTGGTGCGGCTACGGGACCACGTGGTATTAAAGTCTTGCAAGGTTTTAAACTCAGCGAGGCCATCGAATTTCCAAGAAACCACGCCCGAATCATCCAGACCGTGAACAGCTTGGTTCTACCGGGAAAGAGGATGAAAACTGGCATGGAGGACATGGACTATGCTCCCAGCCATGATGTCACGGGCTGGAAAACTCCAAGACCGAACCTGCCGGAAAACCATTCACCTTTTCATCACCCAATTTGCTTGCCAAGTATTGAACGGTCTTTTCTCCCGAGCAATGGTTCAAGAATAGCGATGGTGAATCATAATCTTGTTGCAATACTTCAGCCACGTGATCCAGCTCTGTTTCGGTGAATCCCATCATGTGCGTTCCTCCCACCACGGCATGGACCCGTTGGTCGAAGGACTTCCGCATCTCCAAGAGCGTGTTGAGTAACCCGGCATGGCAACACCCGCACAGGAGCACGATGCCATCACCTGTTTCAAGGATGAGGGAAAGGTCATCCTTCATCGGGTCGGGTATCCATTTCCCGTTAACGAGATGCAATAGCCGATCGCAGCCATCCTTCTCCGGTCGCGTCATAATCTCGCTGATGGCGTGGATGTTCTTGCATATCTCGTTCAAGCCGATAGCATCGATGAAGGTAACTTTTTCATCAAATTCTGGATCCACATCGGGAAAGCCGGCTCCTGCAGTCACGTTGTTGGGATCACCCGTTCCCTTCCGGTCGTTCCTCGCATCAGGATGTGCATGTATGGGAAGAGGCGTGGTGGTATCTGATCGGGTGGAGACGATGGCTGGAAGACCACCGGTATGGTCGAAATGACCATGAGAGAGCACGATCCTGTCGATATCGTCGGAATGCTTCCGGACTAATTTCATGTTCTTCAATATTTTTGTTCCCTTGTCCCCTGTATCAAATAAAAGTAACTCACCACTTTCTTGCTCGAGAATGAACGCGTTACCGTAGCCCCTCTTGAAACGAACAGGTTCCTTGAGTCCCTTATTTGCGTAAATGTTTGTTAATTGCATTTCCCTTGATTCCATATTTTATTTTGAATGGATATTAACTAAAGATGCAATTGTAAGCTTATATACGTTCACTGATTAATCAGGCACATGCTGGTTCAAGCATCACCCTTGTTGGATTTACTGGTTCCAATTATCTTGCTCATCCTGTTGATAAATGTCATGCTTGCCATTCTTATTGCATTGCATGCTAGTCGTTCTGGGGACATGCCAGGCACGTGGTTTGGTACGATTACGCTCTTGGGTGCCTTCGGCGTGGCAATATACCTTTTCAGGCAAGCAGGAATCATTGATAAAGTGGTCCGGGTGAATACCGTCTTTTCAAGGATATCAACGGGGATCGCGTTGATGCTCACAATCATGATATATGGTGCATTCCAGCTGTTCGGTGTATCTCAAGGATTGGTGACCCTACCAGAAATATGGCCTGCGTTATCCTTGGCTCTAACCCTTGCTCCATGCTTGTTCCTGCTTGGGTGGATAGGGGCATCGAATCGTGTCGGGAGCTTGTTTTCCTTCCTTGCTGCGGCTCTCGGCGTGTATGCCACTTGGGACCTCATGTATGGCGATCCTGATGGATTCCTTGTTCCTGGATTCACCATCATCAAGTGGATCTTGTTCGGCTTGATGACAGGTGGAGGATTGTTGGCGCTCTTCAATTTCTTTTGCATGTGGTTCACGCCTGCTAACAGCTACAAGGTGCGGTTGGCATACAGGATAAAGCTGAAGAGGCAGTTCAAGAAGCACGGGAAAATCGTCATCGGGACGGCGATAGCATGCATGGCCTTGGGCAGCATAGCTATTGTATCCCAATTTCCTTCAATGTACAGGCAATCCTTCACGATCACGCCAAGGGATTACCACGCAAAAATCGCGTTTTGGGGGCGATTCGAGTACGATGCGTATAATACTACCGAGAGAACCGAATTGAACCAGCATAACTGCACCATCATCTTTTACAACACGCCAGATATTCGATATGCAAGCAAGCGCCAAGAATTCATCGATAACATGACCGCGTGGAACACAAGCTATCCAAACGTGAGTTTCATTGCAGCAATTCCGGGTATTACCCGTATCAATAACACGGGAGATGATATGAAGGATTTCCTGTGGGGAGGATTTGCATGGGATGGTGCCGTCGAGGGAACAATTAAATACGCTAAAGAATATGTTTTTCTTGCCCAAGCAAACAATCTCACCAACTTCAAGGGGATCAATACGGATCAGGAATCGCCATCGGATAAACTGGCGACGCAATACGGCATTGACATAGGACCTGATAGGGGACGGCACGATCAAGCCATCGATATGTATAACGATTTTTTCGCTTGGATGGACCTGCACGCGCCCACCATGTTCCTCACGTCAACCATGGGAAACGAGCCCTTTCTCGATATGCAAGATGGCGATAATGATCTCCACCACGTGCACATGTGGAACGTGTTGGACGTGGACGGATGGCACGAATTGGCTCCAATGATCTATCGATGCGGGTACAGGGGCAAGAAACCTTATGGTGGATTTGATTCGTTGCAGGCTGGGATTGATGTTGATGGAAGCATTGAGGTCTACAACAAGTTGAAATATCTCAATAACTCGCTTCACAAGGTAGACGGGCATAATGACAGGTTAGGGATCTACCTTGGCATCACCAATTGCAGTTGCTATGGCAGGGACGTGGAACAATACGAGCAAGATGGAACGTACCTCGGCAAGGGATACGATGAACTGGTCAAGGATGCCCTCATCGCGAAGCATTTCGGTTCGCGCATCATCACACTCTTCATCTTGGACACCGTGGTTGAAAAGGGATACTCCATGGGGGGGGTGTTTGACACGTGGGCGCTGAATTCCTCGATGATTTCAATGCATCCATCAATGGTGAAAATGCCACCAATAATATCACGCTATTCTTGGACCCCGATGTTGAACTCATGACCCCCTTGGCAGAGGACCTATTATACAATCTCGGCAGGCCCTTGGGATTGACTATGACCTGCATGATGCTGGGATCCATCATGTTTGCTTCCATTGCCATGCATCCCCACCAAAAGGGAAAACTCAAGAGCCGCGTGAAGCACTCCAGCCGCCTTCCCCATGATAGCTTGGAACAGAAATACTCTTGATCCGTGAACACAGGTTCCCGGCCATGGAATGCATCCCGTTCCCTTGTCTCCCGAAGGAGGGAGGTTTTTCTCTTCTTTTTGCGAAAAAAGACCACGTCCTTTAGCAAATAAAAGCGCACGTGTTTCCTGTGCTTCATACCCGCGGATATGCTGGTGGCAGTAATTGCCTTGCTCTCCACCGAGATCTACCGGCATGGGATCCTTTTATTCTTCTTCATGCTCATCTCGGGATTCCTCGTTGCATGCCTTGGAATTGTCGCGAGTACCAAGCATACGCAGGAAAAAGATTTTTCAGGAAGGAGTTGATGTTGAAGTACAACATCGCAACCGTGGAGGATGAAATCAGGGAGAAGCTGGAACAACAGGCACGGAAACGAAATAAAGTACTCATCTGCCCAAGATGCGGGACGGAAAACCACCAGGATACCTCGCGTTGCTCCCGGAGTGATAACTCCCTCGAATGATCCACCGTCAACCCGAACCAAGAACGTTATATATTAGAGGTGCGTACCCCACGGGTGATTTAGATGGTCTTGAATTCGTTCATTGAGGACAATTTGGTTTACATAATCATTGGTTTATCTGCATGGATTGCAATTGATGTCATCCTTGGACTGCTGGTAGCGCGGGATGCAAGGATACACGGGAAAAAACCAGGCACGTGGTTCTTAGCAATTTTTTTCCTGAGCTTCGTTGGGTTATCCATTTACCTTCAAAAGCGCAGATCTATTCACGCGGAAGCCATAAAGATAGGCGTGGTGCTCTCTCGGATGGCAACGGGGATCATGCTGGCACTGATGTTTATCGCGTATTTCGTGTATCCACTATTTGCCATTTCACGGGGGATCATTGCTGGATTCCAAGCATGGTCTTCCATTTCCATTGCTATTGCATACGTTGTAATTTTCGGGATCTTGGCTTTTGCGGGAGCCTCGAATCGGGTAGGTTCTATTGCCAGCTTTGCCACCGTTGCCATTGGCTTGTTCGCCGTGTGGGAATTCTTCTACCAGGACAGCTTCGGCACCTTGGCACCAGCGCTGGACGTGTTGAAATGGATCCTGTTAGCAATCGTCTTGATCGGTGGGTTCACTGGGCTTTTCAATTTCTTCAGCATGTTCTTCTCCGACAAGAATAAATATCCAAGGCGGGGAGAATATGCCAATTTCCTGAAGCAAAAAACCAAGCAACATAAAGCTTTGCTACTCGTGGTCATTCCCTTGATGGTTGCAACTGGCATCCTTGCGCCAATATCCACGTTACCTTCCACGTTCCATCGAACCTTCACGATCCAGCCCAAGGATTACCAGGCAGAATTTGCATTCTGGGCAACCCTCGATTACAACGCTTACAATACAAGCGAGAAATGGGAGATGGATAAGTATAACGTGACCTTGGTCATCTACCACCCTCCCAACGTGACTGATGCTGGCGGGTTGGCTACATTCGTTAATAATCTTGAATTGTGGAAGAATAACTACCCGAATGTTAAATTCGTCCTATCCGTCCAAGGAATTACCAAGATCAGGGATACCAATAATACCGAGTATAATTACTTTTACAATACCTTCCCATGGGATGGATCAGCGGATGGAGTCATTTACTGGTCGAAGGCATTATTGAATGCCACCGTCGATAATAATCTCACCAACGTGATCGGTTTAAATGTGGATATCGAGAAGCCGGATGAAGATCTCGTGGAATACGGCGTGGATATCACGCCAAACAAGGAACGACATTGGGAGGCTGTCCAGCTGTATAATGAGTTCTTGGAATGGTTCCGGATTAACCATCCTGGCATGATATACACCGCCACCATGGGCCGGGTGCCTATCGTTGATCCGTTTGACGGCGATTGGGACTTGCACGTGTATGACATGTCGAATTCATTGAACGTGGATGAATGGGATGAAATTGCCCCCATGATATACCGTTGCAGTTGCGATGGAACCCCGCCCTACGGGGATCTTCCAAGAAGTGAACCGGAAGATCGAGGAAGAAGTAACTCATACATATATCACCAATTGAAGTTTCTCAATAAATCGCTAACGATGGTTGATGGTGATAATGACCGGATTGGAATTTATCTCGGAATCACGAATTGTAGTTGTTATGGAGCAGACAGGGAACAATATGATGCTCTTGGAAATTTTGCAGGATATGGCTTCGATCAGCTCATGATCGACTCAAAGATCGCCAAGCATTTCGGCTGCAAGACCATCACGTATTTCATGCTGAATACAGCAAACTCGAGCAATGATCCGCAAGAGGCTCACGTTATGGGGGGCATGTTCGAGAGCTACGGCATCAAATGCCTGGAAATCATGAACGAGACACTCAATGGTGAAAATGCCACCGATCCAATTGAAATCATCATCGAGCCCGAGCTTGGCATTCTCAGGGATTTCTATCAAGATTGGCTCATCAATCTCGGCAGGATGCCTGGAATACTCGTTCTCATCTTGATAATGGTTGGTTCAACCATCCTCTCGATATTGCTCCATCCAGGCGTGAAATCGGCATTGAAAAAGAAATTAGGCATGTCTGTCCAGCAAAGATCCCGGTGAGGCTTCACCACCTTTTTTTTTCAACTTGAGCCGTGCAGAATTCCCACAGGCTGGTTTGCCGATGGCTTTGATTCACCTCCAAGTTCGAAAATCTCAACCCAACCAGCCTGATCTTCCGTTCATCTTGCCTGAACTCTTTAAACAGGTCATCCATCACTTGAAGTGCAAGCCTTGGATTCCTTGCCACGTGGGATAGGGAGCTGGCCCGGGTATACGTGTCGAATCCCTCGAATCGTACCTTTAGGGAAATCGTCTTGTACTGGATGTTTTTCCTTGCCATATCTGCATGCAACTTCTCGTTCAGGTCAACGAGCTTTTCCCATGCGATGGACCTGTCCTCCACGTCGGAAGGGAAGGTGCGTTCCTTGGAAATTGATTTCCTGGTGCGGTGTGAAACAACAGGTGCATGATTCACTCCACGTGCAAGATCATGAAGGTATTTTCCATGCTTGCCAAACAAGTATATCAAGCGCGCTTTCGGCATTGAGATGATATCCCCGATTGTATTGATGCCCTTGTCGCGGAATTTGAGAGATGTTTTCTTGCCGATTCCTGGAATCTCCTCGATATCGAGATGACCAATACCCGCCTTTATCTCATCCTGCTTCAAGATGGTGATACCATTTGGCTTATGGAGGTTACAGCAAATCTTGGCAAGCACCTTCGTGGGCGCGATACCTATGGAGCAAGTGATCCCCACTCGCTTCAGCACTTCATCTTTAATCCTCCTTGCCATTACCATGGCATTCGACATCGATCCCTCGCAACTCTCGGTAGCATCGAGATATGCCTCATCGATGCTTGCTTGCTGGAAGCTATCGCCCTCGGATTCGATGATTGCCATGACTTGCCGGGAAGCCTTCTTGTATTTCTTGAATGTTGGCTGTATGTAAATGCCATGCGGGCATTTCTTGTATGCACGGGATATTGACATCCCAGAGTGCAACCCGTATGCCCTTGCTTCGTAGGAGCATGTTGAAACCACGCCACGACCGGAGCCACCTCGTGGATCTGCGCCGATGATTAGCGGGCGATGCCTGTAAGACTCATTATCCCGTGCCTCGATGGCCGCGAAGAAACAATCCAAGTCAACATGCAGGATGATCCTATGGTTGAGAATCATCAGAATCCATCTTGTTCATTAGTTCGGGGGATAATTAATTACCATGGTGGTGTGAATTTTTGAAAAACACCGCCACCCGCTTGCAGGGGATGCCAAGGCATAGGATTAAATGATACCGGTGCAACCGTGTTTCGAGGTACATATGCAACTTGAATCCGATACGATGGGAGCAACTGAGCGGTTCGAAACCATCATCAACAGGGATGGACTCCCGGATCGTATCCCGATCCATCTCATGGGCATCCCAGCCTATAGCGATGCCATGATCGAGTTCATCGAACGGGAAGACGAGATAATGGAACATGACCCGTTCTTCCTGGATGATGATAATATTCTAATCACACCCTTGGGGGATAAAACGCTGCCGTATTACTTTGGCGCGGAAGATGCAATGTATTCCACGGGAATCAAGAAAGACATGAGGTGCACGCTCGATGCATCTGGAAACATTGTCAAGGATCCAGCAGAAGCAGCACGATTGGAATCGAAACCGGAAGGAAAATACGTGAATTACATGGGACGTTTGAACGGATGGCGAGTGCTGGATAGCGGGCACAAATAC
>WJJB01000211.1 GCA_014729935.1 Candidatus Bathyarchaeota archaeon
ATCTACGTCAATGAAAAGCGTGCTCGCGTGTAACGGGTCATGAGTACCGGTGCTTGGTTTGGATCTAGCCCCGTATCCTCCCATTGGCGTTCCCGGTTCCACCGGTATTTCCACCGCGCTCGTGCCTGCCTTGATTTTCATTTCATTACACTGTTAGAGGATATTGTTCTGTTCAGGTTTTTTAGGGAAAAAGGAAAAAACGACTTGCTCGGAACTCAAGAACGTGTCACTTGGTTACCCGTGGTATCACAGCCTGGTAACGATTTCGGTTTCTACCCGTTGGATACCCGGGATCTCTGCTAGGGCTTCCTCTACGGGGGTCGTGCCCCCGGGCATATTCTCAGGTATTGCAACATGAATTTTCAATGCCTTGAGGCCGAAGGCGATTGGTTCTTCGACGCATTTCATTAGCTGGCATAGCTGGTGATTGCCATCCACGTCCTTGATATCTTTTTGGAGCTTATTCTCGATCTCTCCTTGAAGCGCCTTCAGGTCTACCTCGGTATCTTCCGGGAGAACTTTCATGACGCATAGGTTTCTTGCCATGTTGGTTTTCACTTTAACTGTTTTTAAAACGAATGTGTCGATTGGAAAAACACGCGCGTGCCATTGCTTGGTACATGTTATCATGGTCCATCGAAATTACACTTGATGCACGTGTAGGGGTGAGCAAAGCGCCGGCATTTCTCGCATCTCCATATGACCACGTCCCCGCAATTCGGGCAAGGGAAATGCACCGCATTCTCTGCAGGATGGATGAGCTGGCCGCACCCTGTGCATCGTTTCTGTTGGAAGCTAATTTTTTTTCGACTCCTGATGTATCGTGAAAAATACTTGCTGTATATCATTTGAAGGAATGCATTTTTTTAAAACGCCGCGGTTTCTATAAATACTTTGAAAAAACCATCCGCTTTTCCCCCTATCACGGGATTCAAGCTAGAGCTTTACGATGTAGGAAAACAGCAAGTTATTCTTGTGCTTCAGGAGGATGACCGTTCCGTTGGATTGCTTGGGATTCAACGAGCCGAAGGGTGTACCTGGATTCAAGCTTAATCTTAATTCTTGGCTCTCCTCTATTTTTGGAACGCACGTGCTACCATGGACAAGTATATTGATTTTTTGGGTTTGTATAACTTCCACGGAGGGTGTCTCGTTGGAAATGCCAATATTAAACCCTTCAAAAGTGATCTTCTTGAACCGGGGCAAACGTGGTGAAAATATATTTGGATCATCCAAGTCCCCAGCAACTGCTTCCACCGGCGCAATGGATGCAAGATCATCCAATACCCGTTGTTGGCATATATTTCCCGCGTGGATGATGAAGTCCACCCCGTCAAAAACCTCGTATACCCGTGATGGAAGTATCTTGTTTTCATCAACTATTCTCGAGTCTGAGATGATTCCCACTGTTCCCAAGATGCATTCTCCTCCTTGATACGATTACAACGCAAAAAATATTCCCGCGATCCATAACACGATGATCATCACGACTATAATGACGACATCTGTCGTGTTTAGTGTCGACTTGATGTTTTTCAAAATTTCCCTCACCTGTCTTGCTCCCTGCTTGATTTTTTTCCTGAAAATGATGGCAAGTAGCACGCCTGTTGTTATCAATGGGAGATACATGAGGGACAAGGCTGCCCCCATGCCCATCCCCACGCCGTGAAATCCTCCCGTCTTAGCAAAGAGCCAAATACTCATGGAAGAGATGAAATTTCCCATGCCGTGGGCAAGAACAAGGGGCAAAAGCCGTTTTACCTGTAGATAGTACGCGCCCAGCACGAACCCAACGAATGTGGCGGTGATAACCCATAAAAACGGTCCAGCAATGAAGGTATTCCCCGCGGAAAAATCGATGTGTAGCATTCCGAAGAAAATCGCTGTAATAATCCACCCGGAGCCCGCCGTTCCCTGCTCGACAAGGGAGGTTTGGATGTAGCCCCTGAACACGAATTCTTCCTTGATCCCAGTGATTAGGTTGTAGGTAAGTCCTACCGTGAGCATCTCCACAAGTGAAATACCTTGGAAAAAGGCACCAACAGATGTTCCTACCATGTATTCCAAGATACCAGGGATCATGTATGTCAAGAAATCCAGCGGGACGAGGAAGCATAGCAGGATCAAGAATGTGTCGATGGTTTTTCCCTTCCAGTTGCAAGTTTTATCCCTAACCAATCCAAACGCGACAGCTCGATCATGAATGGAAGATTTGAATTCTTGGCTTCTTTCATCAAGGAAAAGATCGAGACATACTTGGATAACCAAGATGATGCAGATCTCGATCAAGGCAAGTGCCCCTCGCCAGGTTGTATGAAGCAAGGGATTAGCCATGCCAGGCTTAGGAATTGCCAAGTAAATCAAGGTATAGACGATGATAACAAGCAAGAAGCTCGTGATAAACGAGAAGAGCCGGTCCCACGATAGATGCTCCTGAACGTGGGTATTTGTCTCTTCTTCTTGTGACATCTGATCTGACTCCTGGTTGGGTCAAAGGGAAAAAATGGAAAGTGGTGGTGAATGGTCTCACATCGTCAGTAATTCCGTGAGGGCATCGCTGCCATTGTCCGAGGCCCACGTGAGTAATTCGTCGTAGTACTTCGAATATTCGTCATTTGCCGGGGGATCTGCCAAGACGATTAGGAGGAAAACCTTTCCTTCCACCAAGAGAGCTCGGCACAGGATCAAGCCATTACCATAGCTTATCCTTAATGACTTGAAATCCTTCATCTCTACTTCCGCCTCTGCTCTTGCAGCGGATTCTGCCAGGAGCGTTGCCATTGCTCCCACTTTTGCTTCAGATATTTGTGGATTGTGATTTGAACTGAGAACGAGTCCCTCATCTGTTGCAAACACTGACGCGCGAAAATTACCTCTTTTATTCACCGCATCCAGTATCTCTGTCAGGTGCTTGTGTGGATCTATTTTCTTTTGCATGGTTTTTCACGTGGCGTATTCGGTATCCTCTCAACTTCAGTTAATGTGACAAGCAATATTATTCCATATACCGTTCCGCTTATTTAATCCTTCGAGGGACGGGAGTTATCCTTTCTTGATGAGATCAACCAGTCCCTTATCTTTCAATTTTTGGAGCGATGCCTCGATCTTGGCTTGGTCCTTTTGGAGAATTTGCACGACCTCTTCAATACTGTTGTTACCATCACACACTTTCAAGATGGCAAATTCTTCAGGTGTAACCATTCCCAAGTGCACAGCCATGTCGGGAATTTTCTTCACGATCACGGGAATGACCGTTCCTTTCTCGAATTTTGCGGAACTAGTTCCCTCGAATGCCTTGCTCCCAGTCATTTCATATTTTGGGTTAATGTATACTGCAACCGTGTGTTCTTGTTCTGGGGGGCCATGCACGTAGTTGTGCGTGTAGATTCCCATGGATAATCCCCGGTTAATTTCTTCCTTTGAAACTCGGAGGTTTACCATGGGTGCATAACCGAGTGATTCGCATATCTCGCACGGAGCCCATATCTCGATGAATTGAAAATACTTGCGGACGACCATGTTCATTCACGGTTTCTTGATAATCGGAGTGGTTTGTATAGGGATGGATCAATCCACTCTCCTGTACTTATAGCTTTACTTCACGTATTTATAACTTTATTTGAGTGAAGTCCCCATTCCTTGCAGGGGTTGTCCCGTGGAACCTTTATCGCGCTTCCATTGGCTTGATAGATTTCAATCCTTGGTGCATTTCGCGGGGGAAATGGTTTAGAAATTTCGTGGGGTGTATACCTTTTTTTAATTTCAACCGGAGGTGGATGAGACCTCAAGGCGACCTGAGATGATGGATGATTTCCTGAAATTGGATGATAAACACTCGAAAATAACTCCTGACGGTGTGCTTGGAACCGTGATCATGTATGCCAATACCCCGGATATCCATTCATTCCACTTTGTCATGAGCGCTGGATATGGAAGCATGCAAGATGTTACCGTGGGCAAGTATATTGGCGTTCAGGAACTTCCAGGTATCATCATCGGCTACATCACCAATATCTTCAAGGTGAATGAATATTACTTGAATGCGCATTCAATGAAAGAATCCAAGTCCATCACCTCTCCTCTAAAGTCCATCTTTCCGGTTGATCAATGGGAATACCAAATTGCTGAAGTAGAGGTGTTGGGATGCTTTCCCAGTCCAAGTGCAAGTGCCAATATTGATGCAAGTAGGATGCAGGACGATGCTCCCTCCAATGTTGATTCCTCCGGGAATTTCACCAGGGCGCGATTCCCAGCAAGTCCAGGGAACCTTGTAAGGGACATCGATCCTGCCATGTTGGAAAAATTCCTTGGATTTGACTTACAACATGGATTGGAAATTGGTGCCTTGGTGACGGAAAGACTCCCAGTTAAGATAAACTTGGGAAGAATGATGCAAAAACATTTTGCCATTCTTGCCATGTCCGGTGCGGGAAAATCATACCTTGCCAGCGTGATATTGGAAGAGTTAATGAAACGGGGGAAAAATAAAGGACGTCCAGCAGTAATCATCGTGGACACACATGGCGAATATTCAAGATTGCTTTGTCCGACCGGCACTCGTAGGAAATTGAAGCACACTATTATAGAGATCAT
>WJJB01000212.1 GCA_014729935.1 Candidatus Bathyarchaeota archaeon
GTGCTGGGAGCCTTCCCGCAATCCCTCCACATCATTTTCAATGGTATCTTGAGGTCTTGTTTTAGTAAATATAGCCTTTTTCTTCCTCCTTTTCATTTTCACGATGATGAAAGAGAACACGGCGGACATCGCGATTAAAAGCAATGAGAGAAAGATCCACGTGAGTAATGGTGTTTCCCCGGGGTTGATGGGATCGCTCCACCAGCGGATTTCAACCCTGTCGGAATAACCATCACCATCGGTATCCTTCCGGGTTGGGTCTGTACCATGGCGGTTCAACTCCGACCAATCATCCAATCCGTCGGCATCGGTATCCTTCCTGGTTGGATCGGTTCCAGCAGCGTATTCTTCGTTATTTTTTAAGCCATCGATGTCATCATCGAAATATGCATCAAGGGCATCGTTTGGATCCAACGCGTACCCGATTTCCCAACCATCCGGCATGGAATCGCCATCTGAATCGGCATCACCGGGATGCGTGTGATGGATGAGAATCTCCACTTCGTTTAATAACCCATCCCCGTCTGAATCAATGCCCGGATTGAAAACCTCTATGAAATCAACTCGCTGTAACGTATCTGTATCGTTATTCGCGTCAGTTACCGTGAGGGTGATGGTATATTTTCCGCTGGAGTTGAATTGGTGCACCGCGATGCTGGTCGTCGCATTTTGGGTGCCATCACCGAAATTCCACTCGTAGCTCGTGGGTAAATCACCTGGGGAACCCGTAAAATGAAACAGGGCTTGGGAGCCATTCAACAAAATTGTTGCATTAGCATTGAAATTCACAATAGGAATGTTATCGATGACATTGATGAAGTTCGTTATTTGCAGGTGATCGGAATCCCCATTGGCATCTTGAACCGTCACCGAAACAGTATATTGGCCGGTGGCATTATATGCATGGATGGGGTTACGTAGCGTTGAATTGGCAGAGCCATCACCGAAATCCCACTCGAATGTTGCAGGAAGATCTCCTTCATTTCCAGTAAAGGTAAAGGTCACGTTTTGGAATGGAATCGGGGTTTCATCGTCCGCGGTAAACGAGCATGAGGGGAACAAGTTAGTCACCTGAATGTAATCAACGTGCTCAATCGTGCTTTCTTCTCCATCACGATCTGTGACCGTAAGAATTATCGCGAAACTTCCTGTTGTATTAAATTGGTGTGCCGGATTCTTGAGCGTGGAATTATTGCTACCATCTCCAAAATCCCATTGAAATTGTTGCGGCGTATTACCAGGATTTCCAGTGAACGTGAACTGTACGAATCCATGGCTGATAATTTCAGTATCATTAGCCGTGAAATTGGCAAATGGAGATAAATCGGGCTCGTACATGTAAACAAGCGGGTTATGGTCGAATGCAGAGCTAGACTGGTTTAACCAATATGCATCCGACCATCTGGTTCCATCATTTGTTGCTGATGGATAACGAGCTTCATAATCTGACCAGTAATTGCCATGCGTTCCATTATCCCACGTGGTTCCAGAGGCGATATTATCTTGAAAAATTGCTTGAGATATGGAATTATTGATGAAATTATTCAGGAAGATGGTGTTATCGCTGGCATCGTGCTCAACCTGCATTCCAGTATAGTTATTCATCTTGAAGGTATTTCTTGAGAAAGTACTTGATGATGCACCATATATCCAGCCACCAATGTTATTTCCGGTCGCATTGTTCATCATTACCTCGCAATCCTCAGAATAATACAGCAAGAATCCAGCATCATTCCCCTGGAACGTGTTATTTCCCAAGGTAATGTTATCGGAGGAACTATAAAAGCCGTACACGGCATTTTCGCTGAAGGAACAATTTAAAACGTTCACATGGTTCCCTCCATATCCATAATACCCGTAATCATTAGTTTCAAATGCAGAACCCGAGATATTGAGGGATGAACTCCCTGCTGAAAAAATACCCAATGAATTATCCGATGATGTGAAATTCGAGAAAGAAAGATCAATGCATGATGATAGGTACGCACCGTAGGAGCAACCGTTCACCGTGGTATTATTCATGGTGTTATTGGCACAAGAAATCAAGATAATTCCCGATGAGGTGTTAGTGATTGTCATGTGATCAAGTATACCCCCAGTGCAATTCACGAGAATGATCTGTCCTGGACTGGTGAAATTACTTGAACGCAGGTTTTCCTCGTGGATAAAATAATATAATGGATTTCCATTCACGGTGTTACTCGTGTTGATGCCATGGGATGCGCATTCAGCTAAAGAACCGGACAACCAGATGCCTGTATCATTGAACTGGTTAAAGGAGAGGTCCATGCTGTCACTCGCATCCAAGAATATACCATCCACACATGACGTGAGATTATTAAATTCCATCAATCCAGATCCAGTTTCACGACATTCAATGCCCCGCACGGCTTGATCAACGCTATTGTTGGAAATCGTTATGTTTGATCCATAAACCACGAGAATCCCCACTGTCGTGTTACTGATGACGATCCCGGATAAGACTGAATCAAAGCAACCCACGAGGATGACCTCACCTGCGCCTGAATAATTTGCTGGAACCAAGTTTGTTTCACCAACGAAATAGTAAACCGGATCGCCATTCACGGTATTACTCGTGGTGATATTATAGGTTGCACATTCTCCTAACGTGCCATCAACAGCCATGCTGCACCCATCCATTTGATTCCCTGTGAAGTTCATGTTCAAGCACTCATCAATCATCACTGCTTCTTGGCAATTACTAAAGGAATTATTCGTGAGATTATTATTATCAGATGTGCTTACCAACAGCCCGTACCTCGTGCAATTCATGAAGGTGTTTTCCTGTAACTCGTTTAACATGGAATTATACATTTGCACGCCATAATTCCCACCGATTAAAGTATTGCTTGATACCACGCTATTAGTTCCAGAAATCAGGATGCCATTTATCAGGTTCCCCTTGCACGTGTTATTAGTGACATTCATGAAGCTAGAGCTGCTCCAAAAATAGATACCCGTAACGTCATTATCAAGCACCGTGTTGTTTTCCACCACGTGATAGCTTGAGGATCTCATCACAATGCCATACCTACTATTATTTATGATTGAACAGTTGATGACATTATTTCCAACTGAATCACGTAGAGAGATTCCGTCATAATTATATTTCACGGTGCAATTTTCTATGGTCAGGTTCGAGCAGTTATAGAAAAACATCGAACGGGAAGTCGTATTTTCAAGGGCACCCGAGACGGTGCAATTAATAATTTTCACGTGCTTGTCTATGTCGTGCATCTCGATGCAATAACTCGTGCCCCGAGCTGAAATCACGAGATTTTTAATCACATAAGGATCCCCCTCCGTTCCGGAACCTGTTTTTGTTGGAAAACTATCGAGCTCTGTGTTACCGTGTATGGTAAATGGATCATGGGACCCAACGCTTACGAGAGGATACCCATCCTTGGAACTAGAGCTTCCATTGATTTCATACGGGACGTTCCAGATGAGCTCATCATTCGTCGCGTTGGTATATCTTGCCGTGTAGTTATCCCAGTAATTCCCGAAAATCCCGTTATCCCACGTGGTGCTGATTCCGTCGTCAAGCGCGTGTAATTTCCCATTTGTCTTGAATATGCAAAAGAAAACTTGATTGTTATTTGACCTGTCATCAATATTAATGCCATATTCAACGTTATCAGAAATATTGCACCTTTCAACTTTCGTGAGATTTGATATTTCCATTAAGACGCCCGTGTCTCCATTTTCAATGAAATCACAGTCAGTCACGTTCATTTTATCTGTTCCCAAGATCCAGACTCCAAGTTCATCATTTACCGAAACATTACATGAAATAACGTTGATATTTGATGCCTGCATGAATAACATACCATTATAATTTGATTGGATGGTGCATTCGGTAATATTCACGTTCGTACAATTCTCCAACCGTACTCCCGAGTCAAAAATAAGAGATCCAGAGTTTTCCAAGGTGCAATTCGTGATGTTGAAGTATTTATTTGTGTTTTGGATGTGGATGCAAGAGCCGGACCCGCCCCCGGTAATCGAGAAATTATTGAATGAATATGGATACTCCATGGTTCCATTCATGGAGCTATTTCCAGCAAAAAACGCGTCGAGCTCATCATTTCCATCAATAGATATCTTTGAATGCGTTTCAGATCTTGTTATTACACCCTCATCAAGTATAGGATCAACTTTTTGAGAGATTAACGGGATTCCAGCCACCATCATTAACGTGAAAAGTGATGTAAGCCACACGCACCCTGTCTTCCTTCTCATTGCGTATCAATACTCCATAATGGCATGACTTTTACAAATGAAAACGCGCCTTGTATCCATATATTTCTTTTGCAGGTCTTTCCTAACTCTCCTTTTTTCATTTTAAAAGAGATTTCCAAGAAACACGCCAATGGTGGATTTAATGAACCACCAGAATTCCGTGAGGGACCTGTATTGAAGGAGTAGTTTCAGAATCTTCACAGGTCGAAGGTAGAACGCCTTGTAAGAAAACCTAAATGCTCGTTGAATATCTTCCGGGTGCAATTCCCAAATGGAAAAATTCACGGTGTTAATCGAGTACCCATCCAATGCTCTACCATCGTCGAGGAACGTCCCGTGTTTCCGTATCAGGTCATACATCTTCGTTCCTGGAAAGGGAAGAGATTTGAAAAATTGCGGGTAATCGAGGTCCAGGGCAATTGCAAAGTCGATAGTTTTCATCATGGAGTTAAAATCATCCATGGGATGTCCCAATATGAAAAAACCTCCAACTATCATCCCGTTTTCATGTAATATCTTCACGGCCTTGATAACCGCCCGCAGGTTCAAACCCTTGCCTATGGCGTGAACGATTTCCTGACACCCAGATTCGATTCCGAGGGATGCGGCATAGGTGCCTGCAGCCTTCAATTTCTTTCCAAGTCGTGGTGTTATGCGGTCCGCGCGGATGCCATTCGTGAATTTTATCATCAGGTTGAAGTCCTGCCGGATGATTTCATCAAGTATCTTTTCAGCACGAGCCATGTCAAGGTTGAAACTATCATCAATGATGAATACTTCCCTCGTCCCGAAATTGTCGACAAGATACCTGATTTCTGACAGCACATTTTTCATCGAACGCTTCCGGTATTTATATCCGTGAACGAGCTTCGTGCAATGAATGCAATCATAAGGGCATCCTCTCGTTGTCATGATGGGATAGAATGGTGCTCGCCGGTGTATGAAATGATATTTTCTTGATGATGGAAAAAGATCCCAAGCCGGAAAAGGCAATGAATCAAGATCTTCAATGAAAGGACGAGGCTCGGTCTTGAATACAGGATTATCTCCTGTAGAGAAAACCAACCCCTGAATCTGTTTCCAGCGTTCCTTATCATTGACATGTTTGGCAAGCTCGACTATCGTCCGTTCACCTTCTCCAATTACAACAACATCTGCAATGTTATCTTCGAGCAGCATTTCATATTCCACGGAAGCCCACGGGCCACCCATCACGATAATGCACTCAGGGATCGCTCCACGCAGGTAACGAGCTGTCAAGATTGCCTTCCTGGAATTTGCTATATTCGTGGTGATTCCAATGAAATGGGGATTGAATTGCTTGACCCTCCCCGCTAAATTATTCAACCCAATATTTTCCGCCGCCGCGTCAATCACCTTAACTTGGTTGCCATCTTCCCTGAGCACCGCAGCCAGGTATGCCAAGCCAAGTGGAGGATGAATTGGCGTGTTAATGTTTAATGGAATTCCAAGGTATATATTTGGAAAAACAAGGCATGCCTTCACTCTTCCATCACGAGCCTGCTTCATTTACCTACTCACCACGAATTCAAGGAAACCGATGATCGCACGCATGTAATACTTGACCTGTGCCAAAGACCTGACCTTCAAGAGCATCCCAAGCACGTATCGCGGATGGAACATGTATTTCTTGTACAAGTATTGTTGAATCCTAATTAATTCCTCCACGTTGAAGTTTTTTGTCCTCCAAGATGGTGTTCCATGAAAGAACTGGTAGGAGAAGAGATTTGCTTGGTCGATGAACAGGTTTTCCTCAAGAACGGTTTCATGAATTGCAGTACCGGGTAAAGGAACCACCACCGAGATGAAGAGATAATCTGGTGTAATCTCCTTGATCAAGTGCCACGTGAGCTGAATATCTTCAATGGTTTCACTTGGAAATCCCACCATGAAGAATGCTTGGGTTTCAATCCCAAATTTCCGGCATGATTTGAAGGCACCCATTATCACTTTCACGGAGATCCCCTTGTTGATTTTCTTCAACATCCGAGGGCTTCCACTCTCCACGCCAAAAGAGATTTTCGTGCAGCCTGCCCTAGCCATGATTTCAAGTAATCGATCATCCACGAGGGAAACACGGGTTTCACAATTCCACGTGATGTGTAGTTTTTCCTCCAAGATTCGCCTGCAAATTCTCACCGTGCGCCCCCTGGAAATCGTGAAATTGCTATCCCTGAATGTCACGTGCTCGATACCATATGTTTCCTTGATGAACTTGATTTCCTCGATGATATTTTCGATGGGAAAATAGCGTACCTTCCCTTCATGTACCACGTGAGCAGAACAGAAAGAACAATTGAAAGGACATCCCCTTTGAGTGAATATATTACCCGTTTTCTTGAAAATTCCTGGAGATTGCGGGTGGTCGAGATATTTATTGTAGGGTAGGAGATGCCGTGCCGGCATGGGAAGAATGGAGAGATCTTCTATCAATGCCCGGCTACCTGAAAATTGAATGGTGCCATCGATCGGATCCCTGAAATACAGGCCCCGCACCACATTCACATCTACCAAGCCGCCAGTTAAAAAGCGAATAAGATCCTCCAACGTTCTTTCACCTTCCCCGCATATCAGGTAATCAATGGCGGGGATGGATTCAAGTGTTTGAACGGGTACCACGGTTGGATGGGGCCCACCAATTACAATCTTCGATCGTGGAGCGAGTTTCTTGAACCATGGTGCCATGAGTTCAATGGTAGGCATGTTCATCGTGACTGCTGTAAATCCAACCAGGTCTGGCTGGATTGCTTCCAGTTTAGTCCTAAGTCCATCAAGGCTCAAGGGGGCTACCTCCAAGTCCCACACGTGAATCTCCAAGGGGAAATCTTGATCTTTCAAGAAAACTTTTTCCAAATATCCCGCCAAGTATAATAAATTCAGTGGAGGAGTTACCCCGGAAGCACGTTCAAGCGTTCTCCTACTGGGAAACTGGGGTTTCACGAGCAGGAGATTGAATACCCGGCGGTCATCCTTGGATATATTATCTTGTGGCACCATTCAAGGATACACTAGAAGTACCAGATATAATACTATAATGGATACCGTGCAAGCAACCACCTTCCAGTTTTTCAAGGTTTTCCAAAGGAAAATACCTGTTTCAGGTTTTTCTTTCGTGATACGCAGCACCTCGTAAAGCAAGAATACGAAAAACGGGTACGTGCTAGCTAGCAAGTAATCATTGAAGGTATCATTAAAGATCACGTACATTAAATAGTAAACAGCAATAAGAACACCGAAAAAGATGGATAATTTCTCGCATCGTCGATGGGAGTAATACTTGTAGTTTTCCCTGAATTTTACCGCCTTTTCTTCACCGAGTATTCCTAGTATTGACCTTTTCTTGATGAATGCGAGAAACAAGGCAATGAATGCAATGGGAAGCACGTTTAGCAAGTTGGGTTGTCTTCCAATGACATAATAACCTGAAAACATCCTTGACACGTAAATAGCAGAGAGAACCGAGACATCAGCAATTATTACCTTTTTAAGTCCAAAGTTATATGCCTGACCGAGCACCGATATTCCCAAGGTGAACAGGAACAATGTGGGGGTAAGCAGTGCACTTAACACGAGCGCGGGAACCAGTAAAGCCATGAAGGTTATAATCACCGTGTTTTTCTCAAGATGAACGTTGGATTGCTTGATTTCATTTTCAATATCATTCCTCCTATCTAGGAAATCGTTCACGATGTAATTTGAGGATGAAACAAGGCTTAAAGCCAGAAATGCGACAATACATCTTAAAACCAATAATAGATCATCAAGTAGCAATCGCTCGAATACCAATCCCAAGAAAACCAACAGGTTCTTGTACCATTGGTTGACGCGAAGTTTTTGAATAAGAAGCTTGACGTGCGACATGAAGTCTTTGCAACGGGGCATGATAGTATCTCTTGAAAAGGTCTTTCTCAAGATGGCTAATAATACCTTGAATAAATCATTTAAACTCCGATGCTATTATAAATTTATTGCGTAGCGCATTCTCCAACACTTTACTTGATACTTTCACCCGTGCCGTGAATATGCGAGTTCTCCTCATTCAAACACCGCAAGTAACTAGGGACGTCATATCTCTCAAGGGAATTGAGATGCCCATGAACCTCGCATACTTGGCATCCGGGTTGGAGCATCCTGGTGACTTGTTATCCGCCTACGGCCACGACGTGCTCCCGGAGTCACTAGAATTACGTGAAAAAGAACCAATCAACGTGCGCATCCTTGACTTGCAATTTTATCAGGATCCTTGGAGAATCCTATCATCAGAGGTTAGGAGATTCAAACCATCCCTAATTGGTATCACATCCTTCACCATTCAAGCAAAACACGTGGATAGGATCGCCCAGGTAGCCAAGGAACGAGACGATGATGTGCTCATCACGTTCGGTGGTCCGCATGCTTCCGCCCTTCCCGGGAAATCATTGAGTGAAATGCCACATGTGGATGTTATCGTGGTGGGAGAGGGGGAAGTAACACTCCTTGAAATTGCTGGATGCGTATTTTCGAAGAACGAGGGCAATTCCACCAATGAGGTCAGGCATCATTTATCAAAAGTCAAGGGCATCTATTACCGGGATGCAGGTGACAAGAAGGAAATCAAGGTTAGCCCTCCCAGGCCCCTAATCAAGAATCTTGACTTGATTCCATTCCCCGCAAGGGATAAATTGCATCTTGAGATGTACAAGCCACTATTCGTAAATTACTGGAGATTACCATCGACCGGTATCCTCAGCTCTCGCGGTTGCCCATATAATTGTTCATATTGCTCGAAGGCGGTTTTCAAGAGAAAATTCAGGATGCGGAGTCCTGAAAATGTACTTGAGGAAATGCGCTCCTGTGAAAAAAAATATGGTATCAAGGATTTCCGGTTTTACGATGATGCTGTTACCATTAGCCGGCATTGGGTGAAGAAATTCTGCAAGCTTCTCATTGACCAGGATACGGATTACACGTGGAATGCATTTTCCCGGGTTTCAGATGTAACCCCTGCCATGTTAAAAATGATGAAACGTGCCGGGTGTTATCATCTTAAATTTGGAGTGGAGACTGGATCAAATCATATCCTGAAACAAATCAACAAGACAACGACCTTGCAGGACGCCCGAAATGCAATCAAGCACACCGATGAGGCAGGTATGGAATCCTTGGCATATTTCATCATCAATTTCCCTGGTGAAAGCATTGATTCCATGCTGAACACCATCAAGTTTGCGAAGGAATTGAATGCAACATATGCAATGTTTTTCCACTGCAAGCCATTGCCTGGTTCGAAATTATATGCGGATGCAGTTAGGGATGATACCTTGATTCACACTGATTGGGAGTATTACGGGGAGGAAGATCCACCGGTGCTCAGGAACCAAGCATCTTACAGGGAGACACGGAATATCCTGCGTGATGCCTACAATCAATATTATCTCAGGCCTCGTTACTTGATGAAATGGGTAAAGGATATTGCCCTCAATTTTTCAATCGAGAAAATTAAACGGCTATTCGATGGAATCAAGACATTCATGCCATCAAGGCGTCAATAGTCAATAGGTATTCCTCGACGCGAATGAACGAAGGATCATGCGCACCCTTTCCCCGAGGGCACCAACCAGCAGTTGTGGGAATAAACGCCAATTGAAGATGATGTTATTCATCAAGGCACATTCCCAGGTGCATGAACATTCTTCTGCCTCCAATAATCCCCGGGTTTCACTAGCACGCTTTGAACCAAGTACATCTTCCATTGAATAACCATGCTCCTTCAAGTTTCCAAACCCGATATCCATGGATTCGCAAGGTGCAACCCTTCCGTCTGGATACAGTACGGCAACGGTTTCACCCGCAAGGCATTTACATGGCATGGTGCCACGTGTTTTGGAAAAGATCGCGTGTCTTGGCGTCAATGCGTCCACTTGATTCCTGAAATTGGAAAGAATGTAATTTCGATAAGTAGTTCCCATTCGACGTTTCTTGTTAAGCAGTGATACCACCCGGGCATACCTCGCAAGATTGACGTCTAGGCTTGTACCATCCCGAGGGGTGCCCCGAACGAGAGAGAGGTAATGTCCGTCAATCCTGTAGTTTTCGTGGATGAATTCAACGAGATGCTTGATCTCATCTTCATTTTGCTTGACGAAGCACGTGTTCACGGTTACGTTCACCTGGGGATACCTGTTTCGTAAAAGGATGAGATGTTCCAGTAGGGTGATTGCCTTTTCAAAGGATCCGGGAACGCCACGAATCTCATCATGGGTTGCCTTCAAGCCATCGATTGACACGGAAATGTTGAACTCGAGTCCCGGTGCACGCTTGCACACCTCCTTGACCATCCGAATGAGGGATTGGGGTAATAATGCATTTGTATGCAAGCTCACGTGTTCCAATCTTGCACGCGCGTGAAATTGCAAGATGATGGATGCGAGATCCTTTCGAAGTGTTGGCTCTCCACCGGTAATGGTTAGCATTTTCAATCGACCATATTTTTCCGCAATCGTGGCGATCTCACTCAAATCCAGTTGAGTTTCAGGCTCTTCTTTAGTCAAGTGGTTCCAATAAAAACAATGCTTGCAGCGTGCATTGCAAGCATCCGTGACGAAGAACACGAGGTGTGAGGGCATTGAATTGAACCTGAATAGAAATTGATCCAAAAAACCACCGTTCCGTGGGTTATAGGGGTTTTCCAAGCCGATCAAGTATTTCGTGATAGCCAAGACACCCCCGAGTAGCGATATGGTCGCCCATACGTTTATGGGAATGATGGATGCAAGCATGAATCCAAGACCTTTTTCTCGTGAAACAAACTTGTAAAAATGTAAGTTCAAGAAGATCGTAATCAAGAAACATGAGAGGGCAACCAAGATGAATGGCAACCATGAAAATGTGAACATCAAGAATGTTAAGCTTAAAAACGAGAATATACCAGTAAGGATTTCTTGAAGACTGGCATTTGCCTTCTCTAACCGTCCCGTCATGAAAAAAACCCGAGCCCATGCGTGGGAACGATGGAATAAAGCACGAGCTCGTTGCCAGTAACCAGTGAAGTGATGATCCACGATTAATTCAGGATCTGTATGCAGAACATGCCGCTCTCGAAGCCGGGTACCAAGCTCGAATTCCTCACCAAATCCAGGTGGCGTGAAACTCTCGTTAAATCCCCCAATTGCTCGAAAAGCGTCTTTCTTGATCGAGAACGCGTGAGAATGAACGAAGGAGCTTTCCAAGATACCATGGAGCATGTGGTACCATTTCAGGGCAAGCAGATCTGCTCCAAAACCTCCATCTGTTGATTTCTTGGCAGCAATGCCTTGATACACCACGATTCCATGCTTTGCATGAGCATTCTTGATCTTTTTTATTGTATCTTCCCTGACACGCACATCTGCATCGATAAAAAACAAAATATCACCCGTTGCAACATCCGCACCCTCATTACGGGCTGCAGCAGGCCCCCTGTTGCGTGATAACCTGATGTATCTAATATCAAATCTATCGATGGATTCAAGAATCTGGGTGCTCGATGCATCATCCACGACGATGATCTCGTGAATCTTCTCCGTGGAACGGTTCAAGCTATCAAGACAGTGTGATAAATCTTCCCCATCATCGTGCGTGGGGATTATGACGGATACTTTCACCTTTTCAATCCCCTTTTTTCCTCCAAAGTCCTTGGTAGCGGAAACGTAATAATGAATACAGACGTTTCATGTACAATAATCCATCCTTCACCAAACGCCATTTCGGGTACCCTCCTTTTCTCCCATGCCAGCTATTTGCTACCAAGAGTATTCTTTTCTCCAAAAGGAGCGCTTTCAACGGTAATTCAATGGTTATATCAAAATTCTGGGATTCTATTGAGATTGATCGGATGAATTCCTTGCTGTACATCTTGAAGGCATTACTCAAGTCTGAATAAGGAATCCTGAAAAATATCGATGCAAGGATGTTGAAAAACCTATTGGCGACGAGCTTGATTATTGGATAACCCACCACGGTACTTCTTGGATTGAATCTAGTTCCAAATATTGCATCCGGTTCATGAATCTTCGCCAAGCGCATCATGGTATGCACGTCGGCAGGATCCTCGCTCGAATCAGCCATGATGATCACGAAATAATCCCCATGTGCTACATCGAACCCCGCCTTCAGGGCATGACCGAAACCGCTTGCACCCACGGGTCGTTCGATGACCTTGATTGCAAGATCCTTTGAAAATGACTTCACGACCTTGGCCGTCCCATCAGTGGAACCATCGTTGACCACGATTATCTCATAATCTTCCCCACCAATTTCTTGGTGGAGTCGCCTTAGACAATATGCGATGGTGCTCTCCTCGTTAAACGCGGGGATGATGATTGAGAACATCATGATGAATGCACTAGGGAGTATTCATGCATGGTTAGAGGGAAGGGCAAAGCGATGGCTAAATTAATTTTTCGCTCATTCATCCAAGTCGAGGATCTTCCTCGCCGTTGGGAGTAACTTTTTCTTTCGTGTACCATGATCTCGCACGTAGGAGAGAACTGTATCAATGGCAAATTTCTTGCATTCTCCACATAATAAATTCCCGGCTTTGCATTCCTCGTATATTTCCATCAATTTCTTATCATCTTGGAGAAAATGATAGGTCAATAGTTTATGAATCATGCACATTGCCGGCCTGCCTCCCTTATCGCGCTGCTCTTGGAGAGTATCGCGCCCACCAGTGAGCGCATTCTGTAGCTTCCGCTTTATGGTTTTCTCATTCTCCTCAAACGTGAAATAGCTATTTGGATTTCTCTTGCTCATTTTATCCGAGCCATCCAATCCCTCGAGTAGCCGATGGTAGGTTGCTCCAGGAAGGAAAAACCCATGTTTTTTCTGGTAATACTTTCTGGTCAGGTCACGCGTTAAGCGAATATGGGGATCTTGGTCTATACCTACTGGAACAACAGTTGGCATTGGATACTCCCTTAGCTGCGGAAGCAATATATCAGCCACTTGCACCAGCGCAGACAAATACAACCCGAATTGATGCTCTCCATATATCGCCCTGAGCATGTTATTGGTAACGCCCTTCGAGACGAAATATGGCGTGCTTTTCACCGTGGGTTCTTGGGATTGGCGCCATATGTACGCCCTTTCTGGATCCAGTCCAACTGCCAAAATGTCAGCCAGATTATCAATTGCAGTCGATGCACTTTCCTCATAGGGAATACCGTTATCTTGCCAAGATTCGATATCCGCAATGCAATAATATGCCTTGCCACCCATTTTTTGCAATTCCACGATTTCAGAAGCCGTCGTGAAGGTTCCCAAGTGAAAGGCCCCAGATGGCTTGATCCCACTCATGACTGCCCAAGGTTTTCCAGCATCAACCGCCTTGAGGATGTTTCCGAAATCACGATGGCCAAAAATGATTCGCCTCCTGAAAAATCGATTATCCTTCATCTTACCTGTTATCTCTTCATCAATCTCCTCGATGCCAAATTCCTTGCACACCCGGTCATAGTCATCTATCTGGCTTTCGCCCCATGGATTTAAGGACATGAGCATTCACTTTGAAAGTACATGTATCGTGATTGA
>WJJB01000213.1 GCA_014729935.1 Candidatus Bathyarchaeota archaeon
CCTTTAATATCGAGGAGCGCACGAAGATCGGTATCGTGAAGGAAGATTGGACCCAGCTTCATTTCAAGTTACTTCAGGAATCTGCAAAGAAGAAACTCGTTCAAAAAATCCTGATCATCGCCATTGATGTTGGCGAGGCTACTTTCGGGGAAATTGGGGATTATTACCAGAAAACCTCCATCAGCCTGGCACATCATGTTCCTGGAAAGCGTTTTGGCGATGTAAAGGATAGTGTAAATGCGAGGAATGCCTTTTTTAGCGAAGTAATGAAACGCATGAAGATGATGATGGAAGGAGATGACTATACCAATATCATCATCGCAGGGCCAGGTTTCGTGCGGGAACAGTACATGAATTATTGTATCAAGAAGGAGGGTGGATTGAAAAGTAAGATGATCACCGAGCCTATCACCTCCGCAACGAAAAGCGGCCTATACGAGTTGTTGCGAAAGGATACCGTTCAAGCATTATTGCATGATAGTCGCATTATTGAGGAAACGAAACTCGTGGACGAGTTTCTTACCAGGATGGGGAAGGAAACCGGCGATGTGGTTTATGGGTTTGATGAAGTAACAAAGGCGAATGAGATTGGTGCCATCGATACCCTCATGATAACGGATGAGATGATGCGAACCTTAAATGCTGAAAAAGACGAGAAAATGCTTCAGCTGCTAAAAAACGTGGAAAAAAACAGGGGAAATATCGTTATAATGAGCACGTTACATGATGCGGGAAAACGCATAAAGGGATTTGGTGGTTTGGCTGCCTTGCTCCGGTTCAAGATGCAATATTGAACCATCATATCACTTGAAAAGATGATGAAGAGCCTCCAAGCTCCTCTTGGTATTCACGGGATTCATGAAATCTTCATCCTTGATTTCCAACGTGCATATTAATTTATGGTCCTCCTTCAATCCAGTTGCAATTAATGCAAGGCTTTCACTAAACCTAGGAGAGGCGCTGAATTCTCCCTTTCCCAGTTCCTCTCCTTCAGTGGGTTGGCTAAGGATTTCCCCGGAATCACCCACCACGATCGAACCACTAGAATCTGCCACGTGAACGTGATTGATGCATTCCAGTAGATGTGAAGAAAACCAAATTGGATCTTGCAGCTTCATGAATTCCTCACGTTCACGCGAAAAGATACCTGGTGGTTCCCAGTGGATGTCCTTTCTTGTTTGGATTTCCCTTGCAGCGATAGCCGCTTTAGAAAGGATCCAAGAATGACATAGGTCCACGCACACGCCAATTTCTTCACCCTTGGTAATACCTTGTTCCTCCAATCGTGAGAAGATGTAATCGAAATCGCTGGGAAGCATGTTGGTAAGAGAAAATCCAGGCACATCGAAAGGCCAAGGCATGTTCTCCAATGAAATGGATCCCTCATATCCATCCCGTTCCATGATATCGACCATCCCACCCAGCGTGGTTGCAATTTCTCCCAATTTTTTACGCTTGTATTCATGATTGTTTTTAACTTGCATCCAGCACCCTCTCGTGATATTCTCGCCCGCATGCAAGACGATTACCTTGATCCCGATGGTGTTCGACAATGCCACGATTTGCTCAAGCATGGCTAGGAGTTTTTCATTATTCTTGGTAGCAAGGGAATACCTGTCATCAACCTTATGAGGGAAGTGTAGCGACGCATGTACCTTGGTATCATGAGTGGTTTCTATTGCATCTTTCATGTGGCGAAATCCTTGTTCTTGGGTATCTAAGAATGCCTTGCCAAGTTTTCGCTCGAATGAAACGAATTCGAATCCAACATCCTTGATTGGATGCTTTTCGAGGAAATTGTCAGTAATTTCCAAGCGTGCATCCACCTCTCCTGGTTCGGTAAAGTCAACCGTGTGCGCGGGGATGTAGCATGAGAAAAAGTCGTCGGGATGTTGAAAGTCGGTCACGGGCATTCATCTCGCTTGGAGCGGGGGTGGTTCTATTGCTCCAAGATGCCAAGGATGGTTTTTGAAAAAGGTTCGAAATTCTCTATCATGAGCGGTTCGGCCCCCATTGCCAAGAAGTACAAAGGCGAGGAGCTTTCCTTGATTTCCAAGAATAAGAAATTGTAATTATTAAGCAAGACGTTCATTCTCTTCCTATCGACTTGTTTCTTGAATGGCTTCCATGAATCGAGTAGGGTCAAGAAGTAAGGCGTTGATGCCTGCAGTATTGCTTGCGCTTCCCTGTTCCTGTAGTATTGGGCTAAGGTCAAGGAATGAGCGTCCAATAACAGGAGGGCTTCCAAGTTCTCTGCAAGCGCAAATTCTTGTAAAGTTTTATCAAGCAAGATGCTTTGAGGGTATAACTCGAGCATGATCTCCGAGAATGCCGAGATGATGGACCAGAGATCAAAGATCGTGGTAAGCTTGTACTCGATTTGGTATTTTTCACCAGAGATTTCATCGATCTTTTTCGTTAGGTTATCCACTCTTCTCTTCCCTTCGCCTTCAAGGAATTTTTCGCTTTCGGGATCCCCTTCAAGCAAAATGCGTTCTGCCTTGTGGAAAAAGATGTAGATGATGGGTTCCAATTCCATCTCTTCAAGTTTTTCAAGCACGTCAGAATAATAGGAGAGAGATTCCTCGAACCTGGTGAAGTCTTGCAGGTCTATCACGTATATCATCACCGAGGTATCCGCAAAATACTTTCCCGGTTGCCTTAAGTAATTGATCAGGTATTTTTTCTGTCCGCCTAAATCATGCTTGACGATCTTGTAATCTAGGAATTCGAAGGAACTCCTTTCCACCATTTTGGTAGGGGTTAACGTGGCAATCTTAGCTATTTGTCGTTGGAGAGCAAGGATTATTGAGGATTTCCCCCCGTTATCCAATCCCGTGAAAATGATCTTTTTTGGTGGCTCTTCAGGTTCCTCGAACATTACATGCACCTAACTTGGATGGAATCGTGAAATGACTTCCCGTCACATGAATCAAGAGGTTTTAATGAACTTGATCCTTCCAGTTCATGAAAGAGCGTGAGTTAGTATCTCACATATCTAGCGAGATATGCTCAATAACTTTTTTCAAGCATACATGATTAGCTGAAAACAATTGCATTGGCAGCTTTATTTCAAGTGGATGCGTGGAAAGGCAGGAACTCGAGTTGTGAATCACGAATTGCAGGTATGCAAGGGATTGAAATGAACCCTAACCAGAAAAAAATCGATTATGATGATATTGGCTTGAAATGTGGTATTGAAATACACCAACAATTGAAAACCTCCCGCAAGCTCTTTTGCCGGTGTCCCGCTGTACTTACAACAAAAGACCCGGATCTCATCGTTCAACGTAATTTCAGGCCAGTTCTTGGTGAGATGGGCGTTTTTGACGAGGCAATGCTCTTGGAATTCAAGAAACGTATGAATGTTCTCTACCAAGTGTATAACGATATTAATTGCACGTACGAGCTTGATGACACGCCACCATTTGAATGCGATCCAGAAGCAATTGAAATCGCGCTTCTTTTAGCAAAATCCCTGAACATGACGATAGTTGACGAATTCAAGGTATGCAGGAAGAACTACTTGGATGGTTCCGTACCTGCAGGGTTTCAACGTACCATGATCATTGCCATGGATGGATATTACGAACTTTCCAATGGCAAGAAGATAGGTATCGAGATACTATGCCTTGAAGAAGATTCAGCAAGAAGAATCTCGCAAGAAGGTAAGAATATCACGTTTCGCCTGGACCGGCTTGGTATTCCACTGGTAGAGATTGCCACGGCACCTGACATACATGACCCGTTGGAGGCAATGGAAGCAGCCTCACGTCTTGGCCTTCTTCTCAGGGCAACAGGAAAAGTGAGAAGGGGGTTGGGTGTCACTCGCCAAGATATCAACGTGAGCATCAAGGGAGGAGAACGCATAGAAATCAAGGGAGTTCAAAAACTTGAATACATGCCTGATCTCGTTCGGTTTGAAGCAATTCGCCAGATCAAATTGCTGGAATTAAAGAAGGAAATGGATAAAAGGGGCATCACGAGAAAAATAGTGGATTCCATCTCGTCGAAGGGTGATGATGTAACGAAGCTCGTGAAGGTGGAAGAGAAACCGAACTTTTTCAAGAATGCACTAAAATCTGGGAAACATCTTTACGGCACCAGGATTCCCAAGATGGGGGGATTGCTGGGAATGGAGCTCCAACCCAATCACCGGTTTGGAACTGAATTGAGTGATAGGGTGAAAATTCTTGTTGGATTGAACGGGATCATTCATTCGGATGAGGATCTTGGTGGAACCTATAAAATAACAAGGGATGAGCAGGAAAAAATAGTTGATGCACTTCATGTGGGGGAAAAAGATGCATATATCCTGTTACTATGCACGGAAGAAGAAGCTGCTAGAAGTTTTCAATTCATCAAGGAACGCGTGGAGATGGCTCTTCACGGTGTCCCGCCTGAAACACGCAAGGCACTGGAAGATGGAACCACCCAATTCCTCAGGGGATTGCACGGGGGTTCCCGCTTGTATCCAGATACTGATTCAAGATCCATACCCATTGGGGCGGATCTGGTAGAGGCGATCGAAGTCCCCCCCGTGCCCTGGGAGATAACCAAGGAATTATCAAGAAAACACGATCTTGACGAACAAAGGGTCCAACAGATGATTCTCGATGGATTTCTTTCCCTCTTCCAGGATATAATCAAGGATATTAACATCGCTCCATCTCTGGTATTAAATACGCTCTTGGATACTATCACCGCGTTGCGGAGGGATGGTTTTCTTATTGATGATATTCCAGATGAACGTTTCATCGAGTTATTCTCGATTATTGCTTCAGGTGATGCCAGCAAGGAGGCAATAGATGAGATCTTGATGGAATCGAGTAAAAAACCTGAAGAACCCGTCAAAGTGATTATTAAGACTCTACACATAACTAGCATGAAGCGAGACGAGTTAAAACAGATTATTGCAAATATCATTATTGAAAACCAAGATTTGATAAAGGAGAAAGGTGACCGGGCGTTTTCGCCTCTCATGGGCTCGGTAATGAAAGAGGCCAGGGGTAAGATAGACGGAAAGATCGTTGCGGAAGAGTTGAGAAAGGCATTGGCATCTAACAAGTGAAAGCGGTGATTAGATATGGAAAGCGATAATGATGAATTGGAAGGATACAAGGGTTCAACGAAAAAAATACTTGAGGATAAGGGCGTCAAAACATGGGATGTCGTGTCAGTGGAAGCAAGCAAGAAAAAATTCGAAGGCATATTGCTACCCCGCAATAAATTCGATAAGGAAGGATATATAGATTTAAAACTCAAGAATGGATACAATGTGGGTGTTCGAATTTCCTCACAAAGCAAATTCAAGGTGTTGGGACATGAAAAAGGAGAATACAAGCTCCCAGAGAAGAAGGTTAAAGTTGATAGGAATAAACCATCCATCACGTTGCTTGGCACTGGCGGCACGGTAGCTTCTCGATTGGATTATGTCACTGGTGGTGTCATCCCAGCATTCACGCCGGCGGAATTATTTAGCGCGGTTCCCGAGCTTGAAGAAATCGCCAATATTGAAACCATCGTGAAATATGAGATCTTCTCTGAAGATGTTAAACCAAAGCATTGGAAGGAACTCGCCACGGCAGTGGAAAATGCCGCGCGCAGGGGTAAGGATGGCGTGGTGATAGGTCACGGCACCGATACCATGAGTTATTCGGCTGCAATGCTTTCATTCATGCTCCCCAAACTATCAATTCCCGTGGTATTCGTGGGAAGCCAAAGATCATCCGATCGTCCTTCAAGTGATGCCGCGTTGAACTTAATCCATGCAATGCAAGTGGCAGCGCACGGCGATTTCGCAGAATCCGTCATTTGCATGATGGGATCCATCAATCATTCTCATGCATACTTGCACAAGGGCACGGTCGTACGAAAGATGCATAGTTCGACGAGGCATACATTCCGGACGATAGGTACACGGCCATTCGGGAAAGTGAAGGATAACCACCTTGAAATTTTCTGGGACAACTACAGGCACCGGGGAGAATGCGAGAAAACGGTGGCCGATACCAAGATTGAGGAAAAGGTGGCACTCCTTTACACGTATCCCGCCATCGATCCAAGCATGATCTCCTTTCTTGCAGATCAGGGATACAAGGGTTTGGTTCTTGCAGGAACGGGTTTAGGCCACACCCCCCATGATTTATTTCCCACGCTTAAGGGTGCAATCGATGGAGGGATGTCGGTTGTCATGACGGTTCAAACCTTATGGGGTTATACTGGCATGAACGTTTACGAGACTGGCAGGGAAGAGCTTGCAATGGGCATTATTGACGGCAAGAATATGCTTCCCGAGGTTGCGTATGCCAAGCTCATGTGGGTTTTAGGTCATGAAACCGATCAAGCCAGGATTCACACCCAGATGGAAACGAATTTGCAAGGAGAAATACTTTCAGGTGAACCTCCCTCTGGATACCAAGTATTCCAAGGAGAGTGACCCATGCCGGAGCCTGAAAAGGAAACTTTACGCAAGTTCATGGTTTTCCTTTCAAGAAGTGGTATCGCGAAAAACCTCATCCGCTTTCTTCTATTTTTTCCCAAGGTTAAACGCCTGTTTTGCCAAGATTCCCTGCATATTCATGCCGTTGCACAATCTCATCTCGACACCTGTTGGTTATGGAGCTGGGACGTTACAAAGCGCAAGATCTTTACCACCTTCGGTAACGCTTTGAGAAACATCCGCGAGTACGAGGGATTCAAGTTCTCTGCACCTGCCCCCGCACATTACGAATACATGGAACGGGAACATCCTGCAATGTTTAGACATATGCAAGAAATGGTGCAACAAGGAAGGTGGGAGCTTGTTGGAGGCATGTGGGTTGAATCCGATCTCATCGTCCCGTGTGGTGAGAGCCTCATTCGGCAGCGTCTTTTTGGACAGCGCTATTTTCTTGAGCGCTTTGGAAGGATGCCCAGGGTTGCTTGGAGTCCGGATGTGTTCGGCTTTCCATGGAGCCTGCCGCAAATATACAAGAAATCCGGGGCTGATTTTTTCTTCACGACCAAGCTCACGTGGAATACCAAGAACGAGTTTCCATTCCCATTATTCAATTGGATGGCACCTGATGGTTCGAGCGTGCTCGCGATGAACTGGCACTACGGGATTAACAAGACTGGATTCATCAGAATGTTTCCCACAAAAGCACGCCTCTTGCGCGTTCATTTACCGCCATCTTCCCGTAAATTCTCATATACCAAGGATGTCTCACCAGGAGGGTTGGAAAAACTAGATTGTTTCTCGAACGACCATGTTGACGAGTACTTGTTTTGCTACGGCCAAGGTGATGGTGGAAACGGCCCTTACGAATCTGAGATCATCTTGATTGATGCAATGGCAAGAAATAATATTGGAAAACATTCAACGGCGGGAGCCTATTTTTCGGCAATTGAGAAGTACGCGTCATGTCTTCCAATTTGGAATGACGAGTGTTACCTTGAAGTGCATCGTGGTTGTCCAACGACTCACTATGACGTGAAGCAATTAAACAGGAAATGCGAGGAATTGCTCATTTCAATCGAGAAAATGGCGACAATGGTAGCATTGATGGGATTCCCATATCCCGCAGGTTCATTCAAGAAATCGTGGAAAAAACTGCTATTCAACCAGTTCCACGACATCCTTCCAGGATCCAGCATCCAACACGTGTATTATGGCCCTGCTAGCAGGTATAGCATCAAGGATTATCGTGAAATCATTGATGCCATGGAACGAATAAAGGATGATGCATGCTCGTACCTGCTCGAACAGGTTCTAAAAGCAACTCGGTGCACATACCTTGTATTCCATCCCTGTCAATGGCAAGGGGCCATCCCGATTGGCATCACGATGGGAAATGGCAAGGAATCAAGGGACATGGCTTTCAATGCAGTTATGGATGGGTCGGACAGGCTACTGCCAATACAGCACTACCACGATCCATTAACCGGTGAACGTAAATTAGAATTCATGCACGAGAAGGTACCTGGATTGACCTTTCATGCGGTGCAATTAAAAGTTCAGGATCAGCCGGTGGTTCCACAGCAAGAGCAGATTGATTGGAAGATTAAAACCGGGGGCACGGAAATCTTCTACGAGAATAGGCATTATTTGGCATGCATCTCGAAGGAATCAGGAATCATCACGAGACTCGTGGTGAAATCGACTGGGAAAAACCTTGCTGGAGCGGGTATCAACATCCTCCGTACATTCACGGATGCACCCACCGGGAATGATGCGTGGAATATCGATGAGGAATACAGGGCGAAAGCAATCGACATTTTCAAGGTTTCAAGTGCATCATTGCTCGAAAATGGACCCGTATTTGCAAGCATCATAATTGATGGAAGATCGGATTTATCACGCTACCAATTGGTTTATAAACTATATCATGACCTTCCATGGATACAATGTGACCTGCTCGTGGATTGGCAGGAAGAACACGTGTTGATGAGAGTGGAACACGAGACCTCCTTGAAGAGTGATCACGTAACCACGGGAATACCACTTGCATGGATTGACAGGCCCACCGTGCCTGGAAATAGCCACCAGGAATCCATGTTCGAGTTCCATGGCCAGAAATGGATATCGATGTCGGATGATTCTGCAGGTCTAACCATGATCAATAAAGCCAGGTACGGGTTCGATGCAAGTGAAAGTCGCTTCGGGATGAGTCTCTTAAGATCACCCAGGTATCCTACCACCGATGAAAGGTATCCCGAAATGGAATACCCCGAACACTTGATGCAATTCACCGATCAAAGAGAGAATCACCTCACCTGGTGCTTGGTTCCTCATGATGGCACTTGGAAGGATGCGCGAGCATGGGTCCAGGGGACGATCTTCAATTATTCGCCAGTGGTGTGGAACGCGAATAATGCCCATTACGACGAAGGAGAGAAATGGAAGGCGAATGATTCGATCCTGCCAAGGATATTGGTGACC
>WJJB01000023.1 GCA_014729935.1 Candidatus Bathyarchaeota archaeon
ATTATTTCCATAATCCTGCGCCTGCCAAGTATATGAATTGTTTGTTAGATTATTCAAGTAAAATAAATTTTCCATGCCATTCACATAGATACCCAAATCATCGTTTCCGTGAACATGATTGCCAATGAATTCACCTTGATCCGAGGAAATGGAAAGCATACCTGCTCCTGAAAGGATGGAGCTACCGAGATTATCGTGCAAGTGGCTATTGACCATTATCGCGCCATCCGAATTGGCGATCAATACTCCAATCCCAGTAAAGGAGTTACTGGTGCCGATATTATCCCTAGAAGTGCAATTATTGATTTCAACATTGTCCGAACCTAAAACCAGGAACCCGTTCCCAGCGTAATCACCAGACACATGGTTCTGATTATGCCGGGCTATGCAATCAAGTAATGTCGTATTATCTGCTATGAACAGGTAAAAACCATTCCCCGTTTCACTATCTGTACCATAGTTTCCCGCCGCGATGCAATTGGAGATGGTGTTACTCGAAGATGAGAGAAGATACAATCCATTACCAGAATCGGTAAACCCTGCGGCGTTATCGCACAATTGGGTGTTCTTGATGATAGAGGAAGTAATGTTTTCCATGTAAAGTCCATTTCCACTTTTATATTCCAACCCACCATCGTTTAGATTAAAGGCACAATCTTGAATCGTGATATCGGAGCAATGGATCATGTATCCACCGTTTCCGGAGTAAGAATTCGATCCAGCCTGGCATCTCATCACCGTGGTATTCAAGAGTTTTACGTGTTCCGAGAAAATTATTTGAATACCAACTCCCGTGAAGGAAGTGCTCGTGCCAGTAATATCCATGATCAAGTTTCCCGAGATCTCATTCCAACTTGAATAGGAATGGTCAAAACCGCATTCAACGCAATCATGAATGAAATTCTCGATTGCTTTGTTGAAATGAGCGTCCCTTAAATAAATTCCAATGTCACTCGTGTCCACCTCGTTTCGGAGAAGCAAGGTGTTATTCGTTTGATACAAGTAAAAACCATAAACAGTATCATTTACTATGCTCCTTGTTACCGAGATATCCATGCATTTGAAAAGGTATACGCCCCCGTAATTCTTGAAACACGTGCAATCTTCAATAAAACCATTGCTGACATCGGAAAAATAAATGCCAAAATAGGAATCGGTATCCTCGAATATGCAATGCCTGATGGTGAAGAAATCATTTGTGCCTACTATGGTGATCCCGTTATTTCCCATTGTTGTCGTGTTTATGCATAGGTTTTCAAGAATGAAGGGATCCTCTCGAGTTCCGGAGCCAGATGACGCGTATGCTTGAAAATCGGCTGTATCATGGATGGTAATCGGGTACGAGGGCAGGTAACCGTGATGATAGGTAATCAAGGAATACAAATCAAATGAACCTGAAGAACCATCAATTGAATAGTTCGCCCCCCAGTATATATTATTGAGGGGCGTGGCACCAGGATTCACCAACAGGAAATCCGACCAGTAATTCCCCCTGTTGCTAATATGCCATGAATTTGATGTTCCATTATCGCATGCCTGGATGCCGGATCCGTTGTTATCGTAAAAGCCATTTAGCCAGATATCATTGTTGCTCGCACTAGCTGACAGGGCGATTCCAGAGTTCTGGTTGCCTTGAATGATGGACCAATTCACCTTGTTATTCGATGAGCTTAAAAAGAGCATACCCATGCCCGAAAGCAATCCACCGCCCGTGTTATCTCTTACCGTGTTCAATGCTAGCGTATTATGCGATGCACTGCTGAAGAGGAACCCGACTCCGCTTCCCTCCCCGCTGCCCGTGGAATTGGCAACCGTGTTATTCTTGAAATGGTTACCATCACCGAAAACGAGAAGTCCAATACCGGAATAATCGTAAGAATCCCCATCATTATCCAAGACGAAGTTATCGATGAATGTATTATTTTCACTCATTACATACATGCCAATCCCTCCATATAACCCGCTGGTAGCCCTGGTTCCCTGCACCGTGTTGTTTTCTACACGGGTGAACCTTGAGGAAGAAGAGATGTATATTCCTACCTCATGAGCACCTGATATCTTGTTGCTCCTGATGGTATTATTGGGGGATAAATTCAGGAATATTCCTTTTTCATTGGAATCTAACGTGTTATTCTGGATGGTTGCATATGTCGTATTATAAAGGAAAATCCCGGTATCACGGTTATCTTGTATATAGTTATTGTTGATTGATATATTCTCGCATTCTCGGAAGTACAGGCTATACGTGCTATGAATTGCATTTCCATTGATGGTTCCGTGTTTCACGCGTAGCAGGAATATTCCATACCTTCCAGTTTGTGTATTGGACACGAAACAGTTCCTGACAATGAAATGCGCAGTGGTATCCCTGATGTAAATACCATTGTCAGAGTATGCTGCACAATCGATTACCAGGTTCTCGATGATGAAGGGATCATCGGGTGTGCCGAAACCACTTGATGCGAATTCGGCAAGATCTTGGTTATTTTCTATATAAACTGGTGAATCGGGATTACTTTCAAGGATGGCTGCATTATCCACGGTATTCTTCTCATCGTCGTTCATGGCAAATCCCATGGCAACCACAAAGCAAGCCAATACAACAAAGATCAACACTTTTCCCCTCGCACGCATGTCTATTCTATTTTGCACGAGATCTCCTCCCGGGTATAGGGTTTATCTATTACATGACGACACTCATATAAGAATTTTAATCGTCACTCTCGTGATCTAATCTCTCTTTTCCTGTTTTTCTCGATGAGAGGGGAAGGAAAAAAAAGGATTGGAATATGCCCTTTATTTCGCTGATTAGTCGTTTTAGAGAATATCATCGACTGAAAGGGGTTTATCCCGGTTAAGGTTATGCAATGTCGGGTACGTGATAGTATCCTTTACTGGGAAGTAGACCGTTCGTTCCTCCTGCACCGATTTCAGGATGGCCCGGATCACTTCAACGCTCTTGCGTCCTTCCTCGCCGCAAACCATGGGATCCTTCTCGTTTGCCATCGCGTCGATGAAATTCTCCAAGAGATTATGGCGCTTAGGAGCCATGAATGGCACCTCCCAATCTTCCTCGTCCTTGTACCTCGTGTCTGCCGTGATGAATTGTCCCCTGCTTTCCACGTATCCGTTCTCGCCTTGGACGATGATCCTGTTCTGCGGGGCTTTCTTGTTTGACGTGGAGAAGTTCATCGTGCCAAGTGCTCCATCTTTGGTTGTGAAGCAAGCAGTCACGGTGTCCTCCACCTCGATGAGAGCGTGTTCCCTGGCGATGGTGGAAGCATGTGCCGAGAGACTCTTGAATGGTCCCACGATCCACTGGAACATGTCAATGTCATGCACTGCTTGGTTGATCAGGATGCCGGCACCCTCGGTTGCCCAGCGCCCCCGCCATTGACCAGGTGAAACCCCTGTGGATGGGTCCACCGGGGACGAAGCCATGTAGTACATGCCGCTGCGGTAATGCCTAGCCCAGAGGGTGAAATCTGTGATGCGTCCCAAGCTACCTAGCTCGCCCTCCTTTCCCCTGGCTGCATCGTACATGTAATCATGAACGACTTCGAATCGATGTTGGAATCCGATTCCAAGAGTCACGCAATTCTTCCGCGCGGCAATGATCATCTGGTCCGCTTGTTGCAAATTGATGGCCATCGGTTTCTCGCAAAGGACATGCACGTCATTTTCTGCGGCAAGCACTGTTTGCGGCGCGTGCAAGTAGTGTGGAGTAGCTATGACCACGAAATCTAGTAATCCTTCCTTCTTGAAAAGCTCCGAGGCTTTCGTGTAAACGTTGCAATTCCCGTTTGCGCGTGCCACGTGCTCAGCACGGCTCTTGTTGATGTCACAGACGGCGATGAGCTCGCATTCATCGTGCACGTGGAGTCTCTTAGCCCAGCCACCACCACGACCACCGGGCCCGATCACCGCTGCCTTCCATTGTTTTACCATGAGTATCACGTTTCCTTGCAAAGAGGATTCTGTGTGTGGAAGAGCTTCATGGGGTTCCTTATATAATTATCTTAAATCCTTGCCATATTACATGCTATTTCCTTGGCGTGGTATCGCCAGAGGAATTCAAGCCATGGAAACCCGGGAACGTTTAGGGGTTATCTAGCAGCTAGATTGAACCTCCCTGAATCTGAACACCATCAGGATGCCACGGGGGTGGAAAGGGTGGTGCAGGAAGGGGAAAAACGTTCACGTGCCGATCCGAAGTGCGGGTTGGTGCTCGATTCGAACCTGAACGCGGCGCGGAACGTTGGGGTTGTGCCATCATCGCCACGGCATCGGGTGCCCGTTCTCACCCGGTCGCCGTTCCCCAGTGGAAAGGTAGTAACCGCACCGGCTCGGACCGCGATGTCCAAGTTCGGTGAGGTTTGGAATAACGGTTATCTAGCGGTTATCTAGCAGGAGCAACATCCATGATCGGATATTGGGTGATGGGTAGGTGATTTTCTCCTCCATTGTTCTTCCTGCATGGCAGGTAACACTTCAACGCTCTCGCATTCTTCCTCACAGAAACCATGGCATCCGTCTCGTTTGCCATCGCGTCGATGAACTTCTCCAAGAGATCATGGTCCTTAGGAGCCATGAATGGCACCTCCCACTCTTCCTCATCCTTATTCTTCACGTCTGCCGAGACGGAATATTCCCTGCTTTCCACGTAACCGTTTTCGCCTTGGACGATGATCAGGTGATTCGGCCCTTTCCTTTTCGGTCAGGCGTTCAACTTTTCTTGAAAACTGATCTCCAACATGACGCAATCCCCTGCTCACCCTCCGCTAAAGGCACAGTATTTTTTAAATATCATTAGACCAAATATCAACAATAGATTATAGGTTATGCAGGTGAGGAACAATGGAATCGAAAAAGAAGGTAAAGGTAGCTGGAGGCGTGCTCGTGGGATTCATCGCCTTGATGCTCTTATTACTTGGTATTTTGCATTGGCTTGAATATGGCTTTGTCCTTAGAGATGATATCAACTACCTTGGTTATATACTGCTTATCACGTTATGTCTCGTCACGACCGTGCACTTGTGGACAAGGGTGACTGGTTTTGAACCTGGCACATCCATAAGAAATCTTTTCACCTTGATGGGCATCTCATTCATCATTATTGGAACCATCTTCGTGTATTACATCGTTGATTACTTGCTTCAATGGGCGGGATTCAATTCCCTTTCGGTAATCATGCAAAGTGCGGGCCTCGATCTTGATTTTTACTTGTTCGGATTCGTTGATATCTCGATGCCCTTTGAAAGTGTTGTTACCTTCGCGTTCATCATGCTCGGGGTATCCTTCTTCATTTACCCACTGGAAAAATACGTGAAGAACAGGAGGCCTTGGTTCGCGATATCACTGTGGTTGTGCTTGTCTATCATCCCGCTAATTGCAGTCTTCAAGAATAACCAGCTTGCACTTTCCATAGCAACGGCAGGTATTGTATTATTCGTATTAATTAATTTCATCTTCATGTTTTACCTGTACATTGCACTCGCTGTGAAAAGTACTGGACGCATGAGAAAGGCGTCGGTGCTCGTCGCATTCGGCCTTTTCATGATGATCTTCGTGTGGGTCGTTGGCATTGGTTTATTTGATGAAAAGCTGGTTCAAGCAGCAGTCCAATTCGGCATTGGTATCGGTAGCATGACCATGTTTAACATTGGCTTCTACATCATGGGGTAGGCACTGGATGATGTTCTGTTTCCCATGAAAAAGAACCATTCCTCCTTTCCTTTCTCGTGCGACCGATCTTGGCTTCGCTGGCAAAACGGGTTCAAGATCCACTTGGGATATGGTGGATCTCATTCGTCCGGGTTGAAATATTCCTCTTGAGCCTCGCGCATTTCTTCGCTTACCGTGGACCCTTTATGCATCGTTCCGAGGACAATCATGGTTTTTTCCTTGCCAGTTTTCTGGATTTTTTCCTTGATGGTGTACGAACTTTTGTCCTCGTCGGAGCTACCGAAGGGTTCCTCGTAGCCACAGCTATCACAGCGCAAGACCTTGACCTTCCCCTTGGAGTCTTTCTTGCGGCGAATTAGTAAAACATTATCACATTTTGGACAGAATTTCATTGCGATTCAACTCGGCACATTTATTCCATCAATAAAGAGGAAAAACACCTATTAAACCTCTCCGCATCAATCACATACAAAACATAAACTTTTCCCCGGGGGTGCAAAACAGGTAATGGAGGCATGTGAAGGGATAGAATCTTAAGAATCCCATGATTTTGCACCATGGGATGAATGAAAACACCTTCCAAGATGCACTGGGATTCATTTTTGACATGGATGGCACGCTCATCGATAGCCACGAGTCTCATTACCGGGCGTGGGACAGGATTGTCAGGGAACACGGGGAACCACATGAAAAGTCGGATATCGTGCGTCATTTCGGTAAAACAACCCCGGACATCGCCATGGCACTATTAGGGGAGCTTGATAGGGAAACACTAACCAGCATATCGGAAACGAAGGCACGATACTTCATCCAAGAAATCCCTGCAAGTCAAGTCATCCCTGGCGCGGTATCTTTGCTCCGTGTTATCAAGAACATGGACAAGGGCATTTGCTTGGCATCTTCCAATTTCAATTTTGTCATCAAGGAGGTAATAAAAG
>WJJB01000214.1 GCA_014729935.1 Candidatus Bathyarchaeota archaeon
ATGGATATCAGGGCGAAAAAACATTTCCCTTCCAATCACCATGCCACGTGTCGAAAAGTTACGATTTTTCCGCAGTAAAGCCATGTTTTAAGTTTAGGGCGTGTTTGTTCAATTTTCCCGTTACTGCTTGGTAAATTTAGTAGTTAAGACGTGTTAGAATGATTTCTTTCAATTTTCATTGCACCAAGAATGCATGCCTCTTGATCATCATTGATTCGATATCGTGCATGTGCATCATCAATCTGGCGACCTTCTTGATGATACCATCCTTAATGAGAAGAGCGAAAATTAGATTGGAAAAATTTCCGAAAAGAATGAGATCGTTGGAGATGTGATTCACACTACGCGTTTCCGTCCCATTACTTTTTTATTCTGCCACTTGTACTTCCTGATCTTGGCAGATTTCCCGAAACCACAGGCAGCGCATACCTTGTGTCGCATGTGGTATGAATTTCTACCGCATCGCCTACAACGAATGTGAGTTTTCTTGTTGTGCAAACCTCTTGATGGAGTGCCTTTTCCCATGATTAATCACCAGTGTGCAGTTATCTATGATTCCACGAGATTCTCAGAATTCACGAGCAACACCGAATCACCACGAACGATGATGGTGCCAAGTGCTTCAATCTCGAGGGTTTGTGGATTAGTAGTTACCGCGTTGTCTATGTGCAAGTTCAGGTGCGGATCGTATCCTTTCAAGATGCCGTTAATCTCGATATTGCGTTTGAGCACCACGAGTACCCTCTTGCCGAGTGCCCGTTTTAGCACGCGAACGAGGGATGATTGAAGGCTTGACATGAGGTAAACACCTGCGTCGAAACGCGAAACCACGTCTTGAAAGTGAGTTGTATTATTTGAAATTTTCTCTAAACCTACCAAGAAAGCACGTGCTTTTTCCAGCCTAATTCAAACAATGAACATGTTTTTGCCCCGTGCATTAACTCAAGGTAGTGATGATTCTTGAATGGGATCATTTGGATCCTTGGATCCACCTCTACCGTGGTTTCCAAGAATTCAATTTACTACCTTTTGGCAAGTTTTGGAGCAGCCGTGAATACCTTTCGTGGTGATCACGAAGGAGGGTAACTTAGCACCAGCAATCGGGATCTCCTTGATTCATCGCGTGAAGGAATCACGATTCTTCGTTCATTGAAAGGCCATCCAAGCACTCGATCACCTTTTTCTTGACAAGTTCCGCCGAGAACCCAATGATATTGATTTCCCCCCGCCTACCACGAGTCTTGATATTCACGATTCGTTGCTTGAGTAAATGGTTCTGGTGCAATTTTTTAACGTGCTTCCTGAAAACGGTGATTACATGCGGATTCTTGCCATATTCCTCGCACACAACCTTGTACTCGTTATATGCATTGTAAATCGTTATCTTGTTAATATTTTTATCACTCAGGCGTTCCAACAAACGAGCAACGGCAAGCAAGGAGAATAACTCGTGAGGGCGTAGTTTATCTAACAATGGTTCCCGGAACTCGGTCGAGACATTTTTCGCAGCACCCCGGATCATCTCGGGGAGCACCTCATTTTCATGTAAAAATTCTGCGCGCTTCCCCGCATGGCGCATGAGCTCTATGCCGTAGTACACATTTCCACTTGTCTCGCTCATGTCAACGATTAATTCAATATTATCATCCGAGAATACACCTTCCTTGAATGCCAATTCCATGCGGTATAGATAGATATCAAATAACTCGCTTGCAGTGTATTGTTCAAGCTTGTACGTGCTTGTGAGGCGCTGGGCTATGCGTGGTTCCTTAACGAGGATGTTATTCCAATCATAATCCCTGGCAATAAGGATGAAAGATACAAACTCCTTGGTGTTATTGTTCGTTCGAAAATCCTCATTTATCGTCAGCAGCTGCATGATCTCTGATGTATCCAAGTTTTGGATTTCGTCGAGGATTATCACGAGCTTTATATTCTTCTTTTCAAGGTTTTGAATCAAGTATGTCATTAACTCTGAAATGCTAAAACCCTTTCCAGACATGTACATATGCTTGTCAAGCAAGTAATCCCTGAGAATGGCTCCAAGGGTTCGGTGGTTGAAACAATTATAATACTGGATATCGATATTGATACCAAACTCATCCGCAACATTCTTGAGTTTCTGTTGTGAAAAGCGGGAAACCAAGGTTTTTCCAAACCCTCCACCACCCCGAACGCCAATATTCACGCCCTTGTTTTCCTTCATTACAATCTTGAAATCGAGAAGCATGCGCTTGATGATCTCATCCCTATGTAATACCTTTTCAGGAATGAAATCCCTGTCTAGCGTAACCTCACCATCTTTCCTGAAAACAGGTGATCCCGCAAGACTTTTCCTGAGTTCTTCTTCAAAATCCATATGCATGCACGCGAATTCCTGATACAGTAACCCGGGATTCTTAACCGGAGTGCTCGAGATATTTCATGCCGTGTCCTTTTTAATCTCTTGCAGGAACGGCTTTCTTTTTCCGGATTCTATAAGTTAAGGCCCTTTAAGTGTCACTTCAGTTGATGTCGAGAATACCTGCACTCGTGGAGGGATGTCAACATATCTCTAATAGAACCGTGCAACCACTTCCCCTAACACACCGAGCATCATGCTTGCCGTCATGCATGGGGCACCCACCTTCCTTTCCACCTCTTCCCCAGCCAATCCATTCACGTGAGCAGCTGCGGCAGCACAATAGGAAACATGCCAATCTCTTGAGGCGTGCATGGATAAAAATGCAGCCGTGACGCCAGCAAGTATATCACCGGTGCCCCCGGTGGTCATGGCAGGAGTTCCCGTCAAATTGATCTTGCACCCGTGCTGGTGGATAATCACATCCTCTGGACCCTTGAGCAGCATAACCAGCTTTTTACCCTTGATAAAATCCCTGACTGCACCGAGTTTTCCACCAAGCGTTTTCAATTGGTTTACGGGGGTTCCCGAGATGATTGAAAACTCCCCGGCGTGCGGGGTGAGAACCGTCCGGGGGGCGTCGATATCCGCGAAGATATCTTCAATAACCTTTAACCCATCGGCATCAACCACCAAGAATTTTTCCTGGCGGGTGGCCTCGATGCATGATTCTTTCAAGACATGTCGGGTTTCTTCCATCTCCCCGGCACCCGGCCCCACCAGGACAGCGTTAGCCCAACTTATGCGGTGTTTTATGGTATCTAAATTGGAGGGATTGAGGAATGGGCCCTCCAATGAAGTCACGATGAGGTCGGGGGAATAGCCACGAATGGTGCTTGCCACCGAGCTCGACGTGCAGATGTTCACGAGATCAACGCCGCACCTCATGGCAGCAAGTGCAGAAAGGGATGGTGCACCAGAGTACAAGTGACTCCCGCCCACGATGAGCAGCTTGCCATTCATGCCTTTCGTGGATCTCGGACTCCTTCGATTCCTGAAGAGCACCTTGCAATCACCCTTTCCCACCAACCATGATGCTTCAAGGGGGATGCCAATTTGTGCGACATGCACCTTGCTCTCGAATTCCTCCTTATTCACGAACCCTGTCTTATGTGAATGGAAGGTTATGATGGCTGTGGCATTCACTTTCAGGTTTTTTACCAAGCCGGTGCTTGGATCCACTCCCGTTGGCGTATCGATGGAAATGACGGGGAGATCATGCTCCCGTGAAAGCGCATTCATCTCCCTGACGGCAGTGGCGATTGGTTCTCGTAAGATTCCTTGGACTCCCGACCCGAGAAGGGCGTCGACGAGTATTGCCTCCGGTTGGACAATGCCAAGATATTCAGGAAGTTCGCGCGAGTCTCGTATCACGTGCCGGTGAATGCTGTACTTGCAGGATTTTAACGCCTGCCAGTTCTGGCGTGCCTCGGGGGTATTTATTCTTTCTGGCCTTCCAAGCAGATACACGTGGACAGATGCTGCTTCGATGCTAACGTGGCGTGCAACTACGAAACCATCACCGCCATTGTTACCGAGACCGCATAGAACATGTACATGAGTCCTCGATAGATCTTTTCCAAGCATATTCTTCATGAATGAAGCAACCGCTGCTCCCGCGTTTTCCATAAGCTTGGATTTCGAAACTCCAAGATCATCTGCATTTTCATCGAGGATGGTCATCTCCTCCGTCGTGATGGCGCTTTCTGCATTGTATGCCTTGAGGAATTCACGAATATTCATATTACTGTTATTAGTTGAATGCATTATCTATTTTGCGAAAAAACATATCGGCTCGGCGAGTAATGGGAAATTCTCCTCGTTCGGATTTGCTCCGGTCCCGAATTCTCAAAATTTGGCTCAAGCAAGGTCCTCGCGAAAATCCAAGCAGGATGGAAGCCTTGGTTGGTCTAGTGGAAGAAAGGAGAAGGTGGCTAATTTCAAATTTCTTGAGTCGGGTAGGTCCGGACATTACTGGCCTTTCACCCAAGAACCACGATTGACGGCTTCCCGGCACGTGGCTGACGCACACGGAGCCACCCAGTCACCAGCCAACGGGGGGATGAATGCTCCACGACCTGAACGTGGCCCCCGAAATCACGGTGGTCCATTCGGATTCCGGTCGAGTTGCACGCGTGTCATCGCCACGCGTTGAACGGGAGGGCTGGTTATTTATGAAGTTGCATCGATTTATCTCCCTTGACGCTGCACCGTGGATGTGATCCTGTATTCGCTTGCGCTTCGCCGCACGTCCTTACCTGGTTCCTTAATCCATAACACAGCTTCTTGCCATACACTACTGCGCCTTGAACTAAATTAGATGGTCGGATTTCCTTTCGCAAAATGGATTAAATTCTACCATCGATTTTATTCGGTGATAGTTGATTATAAGAAATCCCTCATGTGCCATCATGCCATGATCACTCGTGTTGCTCGCATGGAACGGAGGAAAGAATGGCGTGATACCGTCAAGTTCACCTACAGGCTCGTGCGTGGAATCATCAAGGAAAAGGGAAGGGTGAAGAAAGTGATCGAGCTCCTACCTCGTGTGATCAAGCGACTTCCTGAGAAAATCTCCAAGAAGAATGATGTCCCCGAAACCACGATCCCGGATGTCTATCCATTCCCCGGCATGGTTCCATCAACAACCAATTCACACCCGAATGCCGATACTTACAAGCTGGAGCCTTTCGAAGATTCCTTCGAGGAACGCCAGCGAGCTTTCTTGGAAGTAATGGCTGGGAGGGACGGGTTCTTTTTTCAATGTGCGACGGCAAGAGCCCTTTTAGGAAGGGAAGCAAGGGTTTCACGCAAGGAGGTCCAGCTGTATGTAGATCGCTTGGATGGACGTGAGGATTGCGCCGATTTTTATACCATGCACGTTATCCATGGACTCCTCACGGACCGGAATCATCCGTTTCTATCGAAAGTTCAGCGAGAGATGTTGAAGGGAGCTCTCCTGCGATTCAAGTACTGGGTGGATGAACCAGGTAACCACGCGATGATTTTTTGGACGGAAAACCACCAGATTCTATTCCATGCCATTGAATACCTCGCTGGCATGCTCTATCCTGGTGAAATCTTTTCCAATGGAAAAGATGGAAAATGGCACATGGACCATGCAAATAAACTGGCAACGCTTTGGATGTCCCGCAGGGCAAGATGGGGCTATAATGAGTGGGGATCCAGTAATTATTTCGCAATCGACTTGGAGGCACTTCTCATGCTTGCAGAGCATGCTATTGATGGCGATTTAGCACGCCGTGCAGCAATCTCCGTTGATATTTTACTTTTCCTGATTTCGCTCGATTTATTTCATGGCTATCCAGCAGGTACCCATGGTAGGGCATACGAATCAGAGATACTCACGGGATGGCGCAATGACTTGGCTTCTTCCATCAAGATCACGTGGGGACTTGGCACGTTTGCGAGAGATGGGTACATGGCAGCCATGGCCCTGGCATCCTGCAAGAAATTTAAACCATCCACAACAATCATCAAGATCGGCCAGGCAGTGGAACCAACGTTTTTAGCGCGAGAACGAATTGGTTTCACCCTCCAAGATGCACCACGGCATGGCATCAACCCTGACGGCTTGGACGACATCATCTTTCTATGGGGTACAGGAGCGTACACCAATCCACCCGTGATCGATGCACTCGTCAAGGCAGCGGATGCATGGAACCTATGGCACACGCCGTTCTTCAATGTGCTTGGTGACTTAAATGAAATAATCCCGAGATCTGCCAAGCTAAAATGCATAACCCGGGATATCGATCTCGAGTCCAATCGAACATTAATGGGCAAGGTGAACAAAATTACTTGGAGAACGCCGGAATACATGCTAAGCACCGCTCAAGATTACAGGAAGGGAGAAATGGGAAACCAGCATCACATCTGGCAAGCCACATTAAGCCATGATGCCATGGTAACCACGACAAATCCTGGCACGACCTGTTATGTTAAGAGAGATGCAGATGGAGATAACACGGATTTCACGGTTGGTGCCATTGGCAAGAACGAGATCATCACGTCACGCACCCCAACCTATTGGGCAGGGCATAATCGCTTTCCCAGGGCAGCACAATACAGGAATCTAGCCATGATCCTGTACAACATCAATATGAAAAAAGCTATCGGGGAACGGGAGGTAAATCCGTTCACCCACGCTTTTTTCCCTCGTTGGGCATTTGACGATGTAAGGGAGGAAGGACATTGGGTGGCAGGTAGGAATGGACGGGGATACGTTGGCTTGTATTCTACTATCAAGCCGAGATGGATAGATCGTGGAACTACATTTGAGCATGATATTGTTGCCGATGGCTTGCAAAATGCGTGGATCTGCATGTGCGGGAACGAAACCGAATTTGGCAGCTTTGATGGCTTCACTGCCAAGATTTTCGATAGCACCACTCGATTTGATGGGGAAGAAATAAAGATATGGCTGGAAATTGATGGATTCATTGATGCAAGATTCTCTTGGAACGGTCCCTTCATGGTGAATAACGAGATCGTTGACTTGGGAGATTATCAACGTGTGGATTGCACCTATTGCTCTGTACCCTTCGGTTCCAGCACCTACAAACTTTCATTTAAAGATTCAACGCTTTTACTGGATGTTGAGTCTCTCACGAGAAGGGAGGGTGGAAATATCACGCCCTAACTAAAGGACGTGGCTTTCTGGCGAAAAACGGGTAAACGATGGAAGGAGATGTGATTTAGTACACAATATCACTGGTATCTTGATTGAATCCCACGATTTTACACCTTTATGAACCTCAGATGCGACAAGATCACGGTATTACTTGACTTTTTCGTGCAATGTAATTTGGCTTCCGGCGGGTTGGGCATGTTTTCTAATAAATGCAATGATTATATCCCACCTTTTCTTGTAAATAAACGAGTACCGTGTGATGGCAGGCGGTCTTGGCATCACATGGAGATCGAATCGATCTACCACCACCTTAAAAAAACGGTGATTGCGAAGGTAACATCAAAGCATTGCTGCCACTTAACAACACCGGATGAATTAAGTGAGGCAACATGAACGAAACACCCAACCAAGAATATAAGGAAATAAGGGTTGGCGTCTACGTGTGCCAATGTGGGGTTAATATCGGGAAATATATTGATTGCGAATCAGTTCGATCCTTTGCAGAATACCTTCCAGGAGTGTTCAAAGCACGGACCTTCACGTTCTTTTGCAGCGACCCAGGGCAAGAAATAATAAAAAGGGATATCCAAGAGCTTGGCATCAATAGGGTCGTTGTCGCGGCATGTACACCTAAGATTCACGAGGAAACCTATAGGGAATTACTCGTCGACGCGGGACTAAGTCCCTACTTCTTTGAAATGGTAAATCTCAGGGAACACTGTTCTTTTGTCCATAGCAAGGATATTGAAACTGCAACCGAGAAGGCAAAATCGCTCGTTGCAGGGGGCGTGTATCGCGCGCTCAATCTCGAAGACGTGCCATTAAAATCCGTGGATGTGTTGAAATCAGTTCTCGTGGTTGGTGCAGGCATTGCCGGCATGAATGCCGCCATAAATCTTGCCAATCAAGGTATCAAGGTATACTTGGTGGAAAAGGAAGCAACCATCGGCGGGCGCATGGCTCAACTTGATCGCGTGTTCCCAACGGACGATTGTGCCATTTGAGTCGTTGCACCGATCATGGTCAAGGCATCGAAGCATCCAAACATCCAATTGTACACTTACTGTGACATTATAGAGGCAGAAGGTATCACGGGCAATTACACCATTACGATCAAGCAAAATCCAAGGTATGTTGATCCCGTGAAATGCACCGGATGTGGTGCATGCATGGAACGGTGCCCCATCGAGATTCCTGACGAGTTCAACCGTAACTTGGGCGTGCGAAAGGCAATTTACATTCCTTTCTCCCAAGCCGTACCCAAGATTGCACTTATCGACAAGGATGCCTGCATGAATTGCGGTTTATGTGCGAAAAACTGCCAAGCTGGCGCTATAAATTACGAGGATGCCGAGCGTTTTGAAACAATAAACGTGGGTGCCATCATCGTCGCCACGGGTTGGGATGAGTTTCCCGTCCTGGACCGAGGAAATTACCAGTACGGGACAATCGATAACATCATCACGCAGATGGAGCTCGAACGCATGCTCTCCCCCGTTGGCCCAACTGGCGGCCACATCAAGCGAGTGTCCGACAAGAAAACTCCACAACGAATAGCGATGATCCAGTGCGTGGGATCCCGGAGCACTAAGAAGGGTGAAAACGAGTACTGTTCTGCTGTTTGCTGCAACCTTGCTTTGAAGAATGCCCAGCTCATCATGCAAGAGATCGAGGGCGCGGAAGTCATCATTTTCTACATGGACATGAGATGCTGGGATAAAGCTAACGAGGAATATTACCGTAGATCTCGTGCTCAAGGGGTATTGTTCGTCCGAGGAATCCCGGGCGAGGTGCGGCAAGATCGGGATACCGGGGACGTGATCATCACTTACGAAAACACGCTGGACGGATCTGTGCAAGACCTTTCGGTTGACATGTTGGTGCTTTCCGCAGGCATGAATCCATCCAAGGGAACCGACGAGATAGCAACAGTCCTTGGGATGGATAAATCACCAGGTGGTTTCCTAAGGGAAGTGCACCAATGCCTGAATCCGCAAAACACGAAATCTCCAGGGATCTTCATTGCTGGTTGTGCAGCGGGACCGAAAAACATCCCGTATTCCGTCTCCACCGCACTCGCTGCTGCCGCGAACGCCGCGCAAATCGTTTCTGCTGGTATTTTCCAAAAAGAATTGATTACCGCGGTGGTTGATGAACCGCGGTGCATTGCCTGCCATCGATGTGAGAAACTCTGTAACTACGATGCAATCAAGGTGGATAATGAAAGGGGAATAGCGATTGTCAATGACTTGAATTGCAAGGGATGCGGAATTTGCATATCATCATGCCCTGCAAAGGCTATCAGCTTGCGTTATTACCGTGATTCCCAACTCGACACTCAGGTATACGGTATCTTGAAGAGCTTGGATGCCAACCCAAATGATAAACAACCCGGTGCATCAGAATCGATGCAGCACGGTTAATCAAATGCTAGAACCGTGCCGAGATATTTACTATGCGGTAAATTGATGCACGAACTAATAGTTAATCCATGTTAACAATTGGAAATTGATTCAAATGAACCAGAAACGACTCTCCAGGAAAATCGTGATATTTTGCTGCGAGAAATGAGGTTATTCTGCGGGAGACCTCACAGGAGTTTCCCGCGCGCAATACAAACCAAATTCTTACCTTGTCCGTGTCAAATGCACGGGTAGAATAGGAATTAGCGACATATTGCAAGCACTGCGGGATGGTGCTGATGGTGTTGGGATTTTCGGGTGCCACAAGGGTGAATGCGATTTCGAGACGGGGAATATCGTTGCTGAACGCCATGTTAATATTGTAAAGACCATGCTGGAGAACGCAGGGTTTTCCCCGGACCGGGTCATGATGTATTTCATGTCCGCCGCCGAGATCGAGCGATTTACTGATGCGATTGCCGATCTTACCCAGAAAATCCAAGAATTGCCCATCAATCCATTAAAGGAAGATAAGGCTCGCGGCCTTGGTATTGCGCTACCACCTGATCCTTGAACCAAGTGATGGGACCCCAGGAAAAAGTCGGGGTATGCTGATGGTGTCGCCGCAAGCGACGGGATCCAATAAACGATTAAGCAAGCAAGAATTCGATCAACCCAAAGACAAGTATCTTGGCGCTTGATGATGGAAGAAAATGAAAAAACCAATGTAATGGAACCAGAAATGGCAGCGGAGCTACCATTGCTCCTATTCGTGTCAAGATCCTTCAGATTTCGCTGCTTGGTGGACGCAAGGGAAGAAATCTTGGAACGGGAATGTATCCACCCAAGGAAGTTTGACGCTCTATTGCAGCAGCTTCAAGAAGAGGAGCGAACGAAAGCCATCCTGCTCCGTGAGTTCGAACGACTCGATAACCCGATACCCGTGGATGAATTAGCGGATGCATTCAAATCCCTTGACATGAATGCAAGCGAGATAGTGACTCTCACCTATCAGCTCGGGATGGAGGGCTTTTTATCAACTTCGTTCGAGGGTGATAGTGACGTCCCGCTTTTCAAGCATTACACATCAGATCCCCGCGCCATTGAACCCGCATACAAGCCAGTAAACGTTATCACTGATGGAAGCGCATGTTCAGGCTGCGGGATGTGTGAAACGGTATGTCCAGTAGGATGTGTTAGCGTGAATGACGGTCGCGTTTCCATTGACATGGACACGTGCATTCGCTGTGGATTATGCTTCACCGCATGTCCCAGGAGCTTTCTTCCCAAGAAAGCACTGGAATGGTCCACCACTGGAAACCATTTCACCAGGAACGAGATAAAGATAGGTCACGTGTTAGAAGCATGGTCTGCCAAGTCCTTGCAAGAGGATGTTGATGCCGTAAAACAAGATGGCGGTGTCACATCCACGCTTCTCATCCATGCATTGGATTCAGGGAGGGTGACTAGTGCGATTGGAGCGGGCACGAGAGAAGGGGAGCCATGGAATCCTGTGCCAGTGATCATGAAGACAAGGAGACAGGTTCTTGAAGCCGCCGGCACCAAATACGTGAATACACCTTCCCTGAAACTGCTTAGTTCCCTATCCGCTGAACCGGGAATAGCCATCGTCGGGACGCCTTGCATGATGCAGGCACTTTGGAAGGGGGAGAAATATCCCACTCACTTGCTGGATCTGTCGAACGTGAAGTATAAACTTGGCATCTTCTGCATGGAATCGTTCACGTACCAGGGAATCAAGCACTTGGCTGAAAAAATCCTTGGCACAAGTTTGAATGACATACGGAAGATGGATATCAACAAGGGTAAATTCTTCATGTATCCAAGGGACGGGGGTGCATTCACTGCTGGCATGAAGGACGTGGGGAAACTTGCTAGGCTTGGATGTCATTGCTGCTACGATTTAACATCCGAATCAGCGGATATATCAATAGGTTCGATTGGATCAAAGCCGGGCTGGAATACCGTTTTGATCCGAAATGAAAATGGGAAAGAATTGTTCGATTCAGCGGTAGCCGCCGGTTTACTTGAAAAGAAACCCATTCCCGATGTGATCCCTGGACTCCCTCTCTTGAAAAAGTTATCATTTAGGAAGAAGCGGCAGTACGAGAGGACGGAGCGGAAACGGGATGCCGATAATGCCTTTCATCCCCTTTACGATTTGCGGTTATGGCCAAAACCGGTGAAAAAGAAAAAGGTGGATACGTAAGATTCTCAAGTGGATCTCTATAGATCATGTATAAAGGGAATGGGAGCACTTTTCACGAGCTGAATATTCTATATATTCATGCCCTTGGGGAACTTCCTGATAGATTTCCTGCTGAAATTGAAGCGAAGCCGGTTTTCCTTCATCTTAGTTTTCAGCTTTTGGTTACTTGGTTTTGGGATTTTCAAATTCACTGAACCTCCCGTGACCACCGAACCAGCACACGTGCTGCTTGTCTCTTTAGGGATTCGTGAGGCTAACAATCAAACCCCATTTGCGGGTTTCTATGCACTCATCTGGCCTATATTGCTCGAAGTCATTGTTTTCGGTTTTATTTTCGGTGCTTTGCTTGAAAAATTCAATCCTCCATTAACGTGCAAATTGTATGCCAAGCGACAGAAGAATCATTCAGTGGTCATCGGGTATCACCATTTCGGTAGAAGGATCGTGGATTTTCTCAAGGAACATGGCAAGAAATTTACTGTTATTGAAAGTACCATGGAGAATATTGATGATCTCATAGAGGCAGGAGAACCAGTGGTTGCAGGTGATCCCACCGAATTGATCAACTTGAAATATGCCGGAATCCCTGCGTGCAAGGAGGTTTTCATGGTATCCAATGATATCAGTGAAACCATTATCGTGACCGAGAAGATCCGTTCTTTAAATCCCGAATGCAACTTGTACGTTCGCATCTTCGCCGAATATTTTCAAGCCTATCTCTCTGCACCCCCACTGAACGCGTTCGTTTTCAGCACCACGCGATGGTGGATGGATTGCGTGAAAGAGTGGACAAGGGACAAGACTGGATCCGCCATCGTTGTAGGGCATGATCATCTTGCCGAACTCATCACGAGCCATATTGGTCATGAACAGAATCGCCAAGTTCTACTCATCGATCCCTCCATAGAACCGGAAGAAGTGGAAGTCCTGAATAACCACGTATTCATCGTGAAGGATGATGCGAATCGGGTTCGTTATATTAAAAAACACATCAACATGGACGAGGTTACCCAAGTTTTCTTGTGCTGGAAGGAAGAAGAGGAGTTTTCTGATAGCATGTACCTTGCATCAAGGTTTCGCAAGAATTATCCTGAAGTTGAGGTGTACATTCGCATTTTTGATGATGAGCTCGGGCGGATCGTAGAAGATGAAGGTAACCTCACCTCGTTTTCGACTTCATTACATGCGTTCAAGATGCTACGACGAAACGTGAAACCAAATTCATCACTCTCATTCATAGTGGATGGAACGTGAACTTGAAAGCGATCACCTTTGACTTGTGGAATACTCTTATCAAGAATGTGGACGCGAATGATAAGCGCGTTGTTTTCCTCATGGAAGCACTCGGCGAATTTCATGTGGAACAGGATAGGATATACCGCGCGTTCGATAGGATGCATCAGGAATCTTGGCAAAAGTGGGAAACCCCTCCATATGTTTATTTCAGCGTCGATGAACGAATCCAGTTCATCGAGTCAATGCTCGGAATACAGATAGGGGCCGCAGAACAAGAACGCATTCGAACATATTTCGAGGAGTGCCTGCTTGAGGACCCCCCGGAACTGCACCCTCATGCTCAAGAAGTGCTAGAGCACCTTTCAGGGAATCATCAAATTGGGTTGGTATCTGATTCGGGATATTCCCCGGGGAGAGTAATGAGGAAGGTTCTAGAAATGCACGGAATTTTGGATTATTTCACCATTACCATATTCTCGGATGAAACGGGATTTAACAAGCCCCATCGGATCATGTTCGAAACTGCATTAGCATCCTTGAAGGTTCCACCATCCTCCTGCGCCCATGTGGGGGACCTTCTTCGTACAGATATAGCGGGGGCGCGGCATATGAAAATGCAACCGATTTTCATCGACAGGTATAACACTCCAGAGCAAGAAGCGAGGAAATACCAGCCACATGCCATTATAAGGTCGCTAGATGAACTATTCGAGCTAAAGTGAAAGGTGAGAGCGTTATTTTTAAATGATCCTTGTTAATATAAATAGTAAGTATTGGACCAAGACAAAGACCCAATTAGTATAGCTAGTGCAGGGTGTAATCATGACTTCTCAATTAACCAGGACCTCAAGCATGAAACACAGAATCATGCGTTACCTTAATAA
>WJJB01000215.1 GCA_014729935.1 Candidatus Bathyarchaeota archaeon
CGTTGTATAACCAGGCAGGTGGGGAAATCTCCGGTTCCATTTCAATCCTTCGCATCGAGCACATCAAATTCCCCCGTTACTGTTTAGGGCGTGGTAGTTCAAGAATGGCTCTTGACTAAGGTAAAGGTTTTTTAGATATCGGATCTAAATCTCGAAATGGTGCAGATCTTGCAAACCAGAATGGTGGAGAACATGAATATGATAAGAAACAAGAAATCGCGGATTGCATTCATCGTCGTGGCGGTAATGATTCCCGTGCTTGCTTCGAGCGCGAGTGCACAATCCACATCATTGAAAATCCTGTGGGATGCTGATGGAATACATGCCGGGAATCATGCAGATAGCATTCATGAGCTCGTTGCTACCAGTGACTTGGATGGTGGTATCTTCCTCGCTTGGGTCAATGATCATATTTCTTCCAACGTGTATTTTCAAGCAGTGGATGAAAATGGGAATATCCCTCTTGGATTGAATGGTAAAGCTGTATGTGAAGCCATGGGAGAACAAAACTCGGTAGATATCATTTCAGATGGATCGGGCGGTGCCATCATCGCGTGGCTTGATGTACGGGGCACGAATAGCACCATTTACACCCAACGGGTTGATTCATCGGGTGATGCGTATTGGACGGATCAAGGAGTGCGCGTGTGCCATAATCCCGCTGAAATTAACGAATTTTCCATGGATGGTGATGGTAGTGGCGGGGCATATTTCACCTGGCAGGACAAGCGCTTAGGTGCTGGTAGCGTGTATGCACAACACGTGAACGCATCGGGCGGTCTTAGCTGGGGAACCCAAGGAGCAGTCGTGAATGATGCCCCCAATTGGCAAAAGGAACCCTGCATCACCGCCAATGGTACCAACGGAGCTTGGGTTGGATATATAAATGCGAACTCTGGTTGGAATCGGGTGTACGTGGATTACTTGAATATGACCGGTGGTGAGGAATTGTCCCTACCGCTAACCTTGGGTGGAACCGATGCGAGTGGCTTGGATATCACGGCGGATGGCATGAATGGTGCCGCCATTGCCTTCGGCTATAATAGCTCGGGGTCCTCCACGGAGTATGATATCGTGGTGGCACGGGTGAATGCCACCGGGTTGGACTGGATGGTGAACGCGTGCACTGCGGTAGATCATCAGGCACTCCCGTTTTTGCTAGCTCCGGGTGATGGATCGGTTATCGTGTCGTGGAAAGATTACAGGGATTCTCTCATGTACGAAACCAAATATGCGCAGAAATTCACCCTTGCAGGTGTTCCCTCGTGGCAAGCAAATGGAACCCGGATCATGGAATCATCAACGGTCATTTCAGGGTCTCATGGGTGCTTGGGTGGAAATGGCACCGCATTCTTCACGTGGTCCAATTCATTCGATATTTTCATCCAACAGGTGAACGCCTCGGGAAGTTTAACATGGGGTACTGGTGGTTTTTCCATCTTGAATGGTACCACGCAAAACTACGATCCAATAGTGGTTCCTGATACTCTTGGAGGGATTATCATCGCCTGGCGGGGACGGATTTCATCTGATTTTCAAGCACTGGTGCAACGGGTCGGGCATGGCGCGGGTAATGGCATGGATTTCACGTGGTTGATATACTTCCTCATTCCCCTTGGTATAGCCATCGTGCTTGGCGTGGTTGGACTCGTCTTGAAGAAGCGGAAAAAGTAACATCCCGTGGTTTCTTGCTGGGATACCCGAAATTCCTGCGATCTCTTTTCTTTTTTTCCCTGTAACTAGTCTCGCGAATGAAACCCAGCCTTCCTTGGTTGTTGTTGTCCATGGTAATCCAAATAGCTCGTATTGCTTGCCGGCCAAGTTATTCGACCTTGTCCTTGAAATCGAAGGAAAAGATGAATCCGCCATCGGGCGTGCGCTCTCCATGAATCCGGTATCCAGATGAGCGGATGATATGGACCATGGCTTGGTTATCCCACAGGATATCCCCCTTGAAGCCTCGCAAGCCCTTTTCCCTGGCAATTCGCACCAAATATTGCAACATGAACTTGGTGAGATTCTGATTCCTGAATTGCTTCCGCACGGTGAAGGCTATCTCCCCAAGATTGGTCTCTGGGTCCCTGATGTAGGAACACATGGCGATCAGGCGCCGGTTTTTCGGTTCATCACCCAGCAACCCAACCAGCGCGATGTTGCTCTCATAATCGATGTTCACGTCCGCTTGCACGTCTTTCCTAGGAAAAAAGCGCTTGTTGAAGAAAAACCGGAAGATTCTTGCCTCGTCTTCCAGGGAATAATAGAGTTCTTGCACGCGGGGTTCATCGGTTGGCTTGATGGGACGAAAGAAGACTTCCCGCCCATCCTTCATGGAAAACCACGTCTCGTACTGGTACGGGTAGAGCACGATGTTTCCCTCATTGTCGACAGGTAGCGGCTGGTCCTGGTAGATGAATTTCATTTTTTTTGCTGAATCCAGAAGGTTCATGCGATGATTTGGATGCGCTATATTGATCATGGCGAGTACCCTGTCCCTGATGTTCTTCCCATGCAGGTGTGCGATCCCATATTCGGTTACCACGTAATGCACGTCGAACATCGGGACGGTAACCCTTGCCCCGTTACCGATACACGGGACGATGCGTGAAATGGTTCCATTTGCTGCCGTCGATGGCATCACGATGATGGGTTTCCCGTGCTTGGAAAGTGCTGCTCCCCGGGTGTAATCCATGAGAGAACCAACCCCTGAATAGAAGTATGTCTCGATGCTCGCCGCATTTACCTGTCCGGTTAGATCCACCGAGAGTGCCGAGTTGATAGATACCATCTTGTCATTGCGGGCTATGTTGATTGGATTGTTCACGAAATCAAAGGGATGAAACGCGAACATGGGATTGTCATCAATGAACTCATACAACCGTTTCGTGCCGATCGCGAAGGACGTGATGATCTTGTTCCTGTGGAAGGTTTTCTTCGCGTTCGTTATCACGCCATCGTTGATCAGGTCCAAGTATCCCTCGGAAATGTGATCTGAATGGACTCCCAAGTCCCTCTTATCGTGGAGGAAATCGAGGATGGCAGCCGGAGCCTTTCCCATTCCAACTTGAATGGTCGACTCGTTTTCCACCAAGCTGGCAAGGTAATGCCCCAAAGGTTCTGCAATTTCAGGTGGGGACTTTTCAAGCTCGTACTCGATGAGTGGCGTGTTGGAATACACGAAATGATTCAAATCAGTCACGCGCAGGAATGAATCACCCATCGTTCGTGGCATGTTCGGATTGATCTCGGCGATCACGTAATTTGCGGATTCCACCATTGCCTTTACCACGTCCACGTTGGTCCCCAAGCTCACGAAGCCATTTCTATCAGGCGTGGATACCTGTATTAATGCCACGTCAACCTGGCGGCGCCTGGAAGCAAATAACCCGGGAGCCTCCGAGAGATGGATCGGCGTGTAATCTGCCCGCCCGTCGTTCACCGCGGGGCGCAAGCTATCGCCGATGAATAGCACGTTATACCTGAAAAATTCAGAATTTTCGAGGAATTCACGTTCAATCTTCTCCCCCCCAACGGTGAGGAAGTGCACGATCTCCAAATCCTTGAGCGCGTTTCGTTGCTTGATGAGCTCTGCAAGTAACATTCTTGGAACTGCACAGGCAGAGTCAATGAAGATCCTATCCCCTGGCTTGACGTGACGCCGAACCGCTTCACGTGCCGTGATTTCCAAGCCCTTGTATCTCGTTCGCCAACTCATTGGACAACCATGCAAAGTGTTAATGTGACGGGATCTATTTCTTTCTAGGAAGCATGCATTTTTATACGTCCCTGCGAAAGAGAATGCAATAACTTCCCAGAAGTGTCGAGCCCCGTACGTCCTCCACCTTGATTTTTTCTTCAGGTGGTGCTTGGCTGCATAGCATTCCACAAGATTTAAAATGAATTCGAACGAATTAACCTTGGGTTCGAAGGCTTCAAGGAAACCATGGTTCCCTCCGTTCCCGTCGATGTCTTGACTGATATCAGCTGGTGAAATCTCCGGTTCCATTTCAATCCTTCGCATCGAGAACATCAAATTCCCCCGTTACTGTTTAGGGGCTGTTAGTTGACGTGTATAGTTTTAACTTCAATCACGCGCGGGTGGAAGTGGGAACGTGCAAAAGTTGGCGGGTGCAAATGCATGATAGAATGGATCAATTTCATCTCATTGTTACTCGGAATCGGGTTATTTTCAATCCTGTATACCATTTCTCTCCAACCTAAGAAACGCTCGGGAGACCGGGGTGAAAGCGCATGGAAGGAATGCAAGAGATTTCGCACGGTAGCTGGAGCCTTGGAATTCCTGATAGTTATCAACACGATCATGTGGATATGGTTTCCATTGCCATTGGTACAAGCACGTGTGCATTCAAACTTGTTCGTTGGAATTGGAACTGGACTCTCGATTCTGGGAATAGGGGGGACAATCATGATCAAGGGAATCATGGATGCCGGCAAAGAAACTTACGAACCTTCCGAGGACACCGAGATGTATGGTGGGATATACAAGCACATCAGGCACCCCCAGAGTTTGGGTGAATTTCCCATGTTTGTTGCCGTCGGGTTCATTGTTAACTCGTGGTTCTTGGTTATCTTGTTAACTGCTTGGATCGTCGTGTACCTGCCCATCATGATTCATATCGAGGAAGCTGACCTCGTGAGGCGATTTGGAAATGCCTATAAAAGGTACCAGGAAACAACAGGTGCATTATTTCCGAAGCTACATGGAGAGTAATGCTGGGCGCGCGTTTAATAGCATGGAAATAGAAGATGAAACGTTAGTATTCCACAAAAGGTGAATAAGCATGTCGATAGGGAAATCTCGCAATCCAGAATTGAGCACGAACATACCAGATGGCATCAAATCAGATTATTTCCAACCGTTAGAATACGGGGATCCGGCGACGTACTTTCCCGTTCTTGGAAAGATCATTGATGAAGCAGCAGCTAACAACCCGGATGACGTTGCAGTCATTGATATCGATGAGAAGGAATATACTTTCAGGGAAATCCACGAAAAAATTGACAAGCTAGCCGCGGGTTTTCTAGAAACAGGATGCACCCCAGGATCTAAAATATGCATCTGCATGCCAAGCAGGGTCGAGTGGGAAATTGCCTTCCTTGCTGCATTGAAGGTGGGCATCGTCGTGCCGGCAGATGATTGGGTACCGCCTGATACCACCAAGTACATCATCGATCATGCAGGTATCAAGCACGTGGTGTGCCTTGCCGGGAAAGCAGAGGAATTGGTCAATAGTGGCGTCCAAGATGTCACGTTCATCACGGTGGAAGGCACGACCGGGGATTCGATTTCCTTCAAGGAGCTCGTGTCCAAGGCCTATCCCAGCGAGATGCAAGAGAAGCTGGATGGTATTATGGAGAACCAAGCCACGACCGATACCGTGTTCATCTTGTACACCAGTGGCACGACGGGTAGGCCGAAAGGAGCCATGCTCACCCATAGCAACATCGCATACAACATGTCCGAGACTGCCAGGTACCTGGAGATGTCGAGGGTGACCAATGATAAAGTGCATTGCTCCCCGCCCTTTTCCCATTGCTTCGGCAACATCTTTGGAATCATGAGCGCGTGGTATTCTGGCATCCCGCTTGCTATCATGGATAAATTCGATCCCCGTCGTGCCGTCGAGCAAATCTCGAGGCTTGAGCTGACCATCACGTATGGAACACCCACCCAGTTCAGGAAGATGCTCCCATTCTTCGAGGATCCCGCGATATACAAGAATCGCACGTTCCGCACGGGAATCATGGCTGGTGAGCCATGCCCGCCAAAACTCATCAAGAAACTGGCAGAGGACGTGGGGAGCGATATACGGGTCATATACGGCTTGACGGAAGCCTCCCCGGGTACCAATTGCACCAGGGCAACCGATCCACCGGAGAAAAAGTGGACCGTGGGGCGGGCATACAGGGGTTCCGTCGTCCGGATAGAAGATCCCTTGGACGGTGAGCCGGTTCCCCATGGCGAGGAGGGAGAAGTCGTCATCTATGGGCCGGGTGTGATGAAGGGGTATTACAATGCACCGGAAAAAACTGCATTGGTAACCAGCAAGTTGGGTGGATTGAAAACTGGGGATATCGGGATCATGGATGAGGAGGGATATCTCATCATTTCCGGTCGCATCAAGAACATGATCATACGCGGGGGCAATAACTTGTATCCCGTTCTCATCGAGAGTCGCATGATGCAAATTCCCGAGTTTCTTGAAAAGGCCGAATCCATCGCCATCGTGGGGGTCAAGGATGACATGTATGGCGAGGAAGTGGGTGCGGTCGTGAAATCCAGGAAGGGAGACAAGCCGTGGTCCCCTCAAGAATTCATCGATATCTGTTTCGAAAATTCTCAAGGTGATAACCCGCTTCTCTCCCACGAGGAAGTTCCCAGGTACGCGTTCATCGATGATATCGAAATTCCCGTTTCTGGCAGGAACAAGGTCCTGAAAAACAAGCTCACAAAGCGCGTGATTGAAACCGTGCAAGAAAGGAACATCCAGAAGACAAAACCCACTGCTCTTCAGAAATAACCACGCTCCCTTGCGTGGACCGGCTTGCTTGGTTCAACCAAGGAACTCCATTTCTTTTTTTTCTTGGTTCATGATCATGATTTTCTCCCCTGATGCATCGTAAAATTCCAAGATGGCATCCTTGCTTGGATCTCCATCGGTAACAAGGTAATCGAACTCAAAGGCTTGCAGTGCATTTACAAGTAGTTGCGCCGCTCTCACGTGACGCATGATGGGAGTCATGTTACCTCCCGTGAGTCGGAACTTGCCAGCCATGAGACCCTTGATGGGATCCACGGACCCCTCCATGAGCGATACCCATTTACTCTCAGTGCCCTCGAAAACGAAATCAGCTTCGATTTGGTCCTGTGAATAGACGAACTTGTATTCCCTGCATTTCCCATGCCATAGATCCAACCACACGTTGATATCCACCTTGGTTAGGTTGCCCTGCGCCTTTACAACCAATAACAGGGATCCTTCCCACGTTTTTGCAGCTTTCTCGTATTCCTCGCTCTTGTTTAAGATTTGCATGTATCGATCCGCCCATTCCAAGGAGGGAAAGGGAACCTTGATCTTTGCGGTTTTATCATTCATTTCACGTGCAAGGTTCTCCCCACCCTTGATTAATGTTTTGTTTTCAGGTGCCGGGTTCACACGGGATGTTGGACAGGTGCACAAGTTTTATATTCAGGGGCTATTAATTCACCTCCTGAGTCTTGATGAGGTTCTTGGAAGCTCTCGGTGGTGGCTTGAAACGTCCAGAACGCGCAAGCGAGATCTTATCCACACATGCCGTGCTTCGCGCCATCGTGTTGGTTTCAGGACTATTTGCGTTTTCGAGGATGATAACGGTTGCGATCGACGTGCACCGGTGGGGATTCCTGAGTCCGGTGGATGGGATTACTGGATTACTTCTTGGAAGCACGGACCGGGGCAGCATCTGGCATTCAGTCATCATCGCAGCATGCGGTATGCTCGTTCCAGTGGGAAGCTGCGCAATCACGGCTGTGGTCGTCGGGAAGCGCGCAGGAATCAGCAACCGGGTAATGCTTGTTGAATTACTGCTTGCAACGCTCATTCGCCTTCCCATCGTTCTTGGCGGCATGCTTTGCGCTTTTTACATTTCTGGCGTGGTGTTCCCATTCGATGCCACGTGGAGCCTCATCGCGTGGATCGGGGGATTTTCATTTTCGTTGATGGACGCATGGCGTGTTGCTGGGAAAGTTGCTTTGGTGCACGGGATGAAACCGCGGCTTGGTGTGGGAATGTCGATCCTCTCATTCTTGATTTCCCTCACCGCGGGTTTAGGTATCATTTTAGCAATCGGTGGGTTGCAATGATGAAGACCGGATCGCGCAAGGATTCGCGCGGGAAGAAGATAGTGGCAATCGCGTGGATGGGATTAATGGTATCAATGCTATCCGTCTCGATCATGGACATGATCACGCCGTGCACCGTTACATGCTTCCGCGAGCAGCAATTGATCAAAGAGGCGCGCGAGCGGATCTTGGAAGTGCGACGGGGAACGTCTGTCCTCGATTTTGGCCCTGGTAACGCGAGCAAGATGGTATACCTGCGGCAGGTCTCGCATGATTTCAAGTTCGGGTGCAATGCGTTCTTTTACAACCGTATTTATAACGATGATTGGAGTTATAACGAGACCCTAAACCAGGAATATTCCACCCACTTTTCCAAGATGTTCAATTATGCAACTTTGCCATTTTACATGAAGGTATACAACGAGTTCAACCCTGACCTGGAGAATTGGCAACAAACACTAGAGAACATGACGGATTGGGTGAAGTCATTCAACGCGACACCGAAGGGGCATCCCCTCATCTGGCAAATACCCAATCAAGTCCCAGACCAGGTGGAATATCATCCGAATGCTTCCTACAGGGAAGAATGGACCCTGCAGCATTTGGGAACCGTGTTATTGAACCACACGGGTATCGACACCTGGGATCTCCTGAACGAGATGACCCACGTCAAGAACCTGCTTCTCGGGGATACGGCGGTGGAAACCTGGGAGAAAGCCCTGGATAAGGCACGAGCGGTAAGGCCTGATGCCACGTTCATTGCAAACGAGTATGAAACCATACAACCGGGGGACGCGGCAACCTCGGGCACGGATGCAACTTCCTTCTACGAATTCGTGGAAACGGTTGTTGCCCATGGATATGCCCCCGATGTTCTCGGCTTTCAAGGTCACGAGTGGATTTCCGGCTGGATACCCCTTCAGGATGTCATCGATACTTTCGATTCCTTCGGCAGGTTCAAGATTCCTTGCCAAGTGTCCGAG
>WJJB01000216.1 GCA_014729935.1 Candidatus Bathyarchaeota archaeon
ACGATTAATATTTCCACGTTTCCATCAACATCGACATCCGCAAGAGAGATATCCCACCGAAACGAATCCCACTCTACCAAGGTATAGTTCCATTCTCGATCACCCGTATTATCCAAGCAAATGAGAAACCGGTAATAAGCACTCATGACCTCCACGTCTCCATCTCCATCCACATCACCCAAGGCAGGAGTGGCATGAAAGGGCGAAGTTGTCGCATGGGACCATTTAATGGTACCATTGTTTCCATTGATGCATCTCACGGTGGAACCGGTTGAAACGACAATATCCATCAGGGCATCCCCGTCGATGTCACCCATCACGGATGGGTTTGTATCAATATCACCAATATTGCAATGCCATAATTCGGCGCCATTATTACCTGAAAATGCATACAAGTTTCCATCTCCAGATCCAGTAACCGCATCAATTATACCATCACCGTTGAGATCTCCCAAGCTTGCAGGAGCCTTGAAACTTGCCATGGCATCGGTATTCTGCCATTTAACCATGCCATTGTCCCCCCGAATGCAATACACGGACATGTCCATGCAAGGAACGACCAACTCGATGTCTCCATCAAGATCTAAATCCCCAATGGATGGTGTCGTGATGGTGGAACTCCCGTTGTAATACCATTCCCAGAAGCCATTCGTTCCACTGATGACATGAAGATCACTTCCAGTCACGGCAATCACCTCCGCGATGCCATCTGTATCTATATCCGCGATGGCAACGGGATGATCCACGTTGGCTCCAGCAGTGTAATTCCACTCGCTTTCCCCTGTCGAGCCGTTGATGCAATACACCTTATCGTCTTGGCAACCAAGCACCACTTCCATGGCGCCATCACCATCAACATCACCAATCGCCGGGGTGGATTCCGTCACCCCACCAAGATTGAACTCCCACTCCACCGTGTTATTGTTTCCGCATATGCAATAGACCTTGTAATCCCCGGATCCCGTGTTAACTGCGGGTATCACGACTTCCAAGTAGGGATCCGCATCAATATTTGCCACCGCGGGACTCGCACGCATTTCCCAGCCAGGTTTCGGAAAGGACCACGCGAGGGTTCCTACCGTCCCCGGGAATGCCTTTACCTTGGCGTTTTCTTTGCCTTGGGTGGTAAATCCCACCACAACCATTATTAACAAGAAACCAACGAGCTTCAGTCCAGTTGTTTCAAGCAATTTACCTTTTTTCATAATGAATCCACCATGTTTGCCTGCTCACATGCATCAATAGAGAGGTTTTCGTGGATACCTAGTATCATATACTCATCAGCAGGCATTAAAAGTTAGATCCCGGATGCATTCCTGATGAAGATAGATGGAACGAGTGGAGAAGTGGTAAGTAGAGGAGTTTTTCAAACGTGGTTGGTGAATCGAGATCAAGGACCGTAAGAAAACGACCCCGAGGGTGCCAAGGTTCATGTATCGGATTGGGTGAAGGGCATCGTTGATTCCATCTCCCAATGAAAACCACCATGCGAGATCGTGGAGAACCTGTGTTGAGTGGGAATGTTCAAGATCATCTGGCTTAGATGGAGCCATAAGGTTTTAAATGATAAAAGGGGATAGTTATGCAATGTCGACCCGGACAAGAAATTGGTTGAGGGCTCTATCCATCTCGACGAGCGTGGCAGCAGTCCTTTTGGCTTATTTTCAGGTGGGATCGGTTAGTTTCTATGTGCAACTTGGATTCTGGAAGCCACATGATGGATTCTTGATCTTCAACATGGCATTCCTGATTGCTGGTGCCATCCTGTGCTGGTGCTTTTTCCTGTTTAAGGGACGTGGTGCAGCTGCACGCCTTTCACCCGGTAAGATGATATACCTCCTGATATGTTTCTCTGGCGCGGTGTTTTCGTGCATTACTTTCATGCGATTCGAGATTCACCGGCAACAGGGATTGCAACCGGTACCGATCACCATGGGGACCTTCTTGCAACAAAACATGGTACTAATCTCCATCACCATGGCCTTGGTTCTTGCTACTGGATTCTGGGGGCAAATGCAAGTGATCCCCAAGGATTCTTCTGGATTGAGCTGGAAACTTGCCATTCCAGCCATCACGTTTATCATTGCCGTCGCGGGAGCGTTTTGGAGCCGGACCGCGGGGTTTACACCAAGCATCACCCTGGGATACACGGGAACATTCGCTGGTGTAGTCATGTCGATCTGGGAGTACCGTGCCAAGGCACCTACCGGTACTCACGATTCCAATTCCAATGAGGGGGATGCTCCTGGTTTAAGATCAGTATTGGATAAACCACGGGAACGCCGGGAGGCTTTGCTCATGGCCATCCCGCTTCCAGTGATGGCATTTTTCATGATCCTTGCCGGCTTGCTGTTTGATGGTAACGAGCTTGATGTTGGATTGCTAGCGGGATACCTGTTAAGCCAAGTCACCGTGCTCGTGTTTCGTGCCATTGCAGATCGCAAAACAAGGAAATATAGAGATGAAATATTTTGCCGGGGTATCGTCTCGGTGGATTTGAACCTCTTTTCATGGCTTAGCTTCCTCATCGGAGCTATTGTTCTCGCCTTTTGGTCCATGGGAACCCCCGGCGTGCGGGCACTTGTCACGAACGTGCCATCTTTGTTCTTATTCACTGCTCTGGGGGTGGGCATAGGTATCATTCCCACGTGGATTATTGAAAGTCGTGGGAGAAAAGCAGAAGGTGAAAAGGTAAATTCCATCAAGAATGTTAGGGTATATTCGATAATTGCATTATCCCTTGCAGGAATTGCCACCGGGCTCGTGTCGTTGAACGCACATTTCCAGATTCAAGCGCTCTCCGATTTCTACACGATTGCATTGATATCCGGGGATACCTTCGTTGATGGATTGTATCAACCCGCGTACAACCAAGGTTTACTCAACGCGAGCCTCCTTGGAACCGCGTGGGGACTAATACTTGCGGCATTTCACGTGAAGGTAACGATTTCAGGAAGTTCACGCCACATGGGACAAGGGGCGATCAGCGAAATTCGAAGATTCAGCTCGATGGGATGGGCATGGTTGCTAGTACTACCCACGGCACTCATTGGCATCGTGCTAGGAAGGGACGTGTTGATTGGAGGATATAATGATGAGAAAAGATTACTGGAAATGGAAGAGCAGGCAGAGATGTACGACACCTTGTTATACCTTATCCTCGGCATGGCGATCTTGCTCGCAATTCTCGTGGTGATACATTATTGGTCCTCGCTTGCACGGGAACGGGAACTTAAATCATTGGTAAAATATCTCACCACGGCGACCAACTCAAGGACACCGGCTGCCCTTGAACTGAAGGAAAATGTATCAACCATGGGAGGTCAAGGATCATGAGGCTGGCAATATCCAAGAAAAATCAATCCACGCTACTATCCATCTTGGTTGTAGCGGGTTTCACGTTGCCCATTTTTGGCTTTTTCGTTGCAAGCGGGATTAGTCCAAGTCGTCAATTGTTACATTCGAGCAACGGGACCAAACTCTGGGTGGCATCTTCCGCCCAAAAGGTTGGCAGGCAGGCTGTTCCCTCGCGATATACTTTCAATGATACTTTACATGTATCGCTGGCAAGAAACGAGTACGAGGCTGTTCAAGTTGTGGTTTTACCAAAGACACACGTTACGAGCATGTCACTTACCGCTTCAGACTTGAATCACGTTCTATTCCCAACCGAGATCATTGGAAATGGGAACATCACGTGGAATCCCGTTGAATATGTCTTGAACGACACATATCCTGACCGTTTGGCGCTCCAAGGACCTTTTCACGCGACGGAGCGGGTCAACACGCCTATCTGGTTCCAGATTCATGCACCATCCAACGTGATAGCGGGAACCTACCGGGGAACTGTCCAGATCAACGGCCCGGGGTTCAATGCAGCTAATTTTACCTTGGAAGTTGAAGTATGGAACTTCACCTTGCCAGAGGTTGGTCATATTGATTCATTTTTCAACCCGAGCGTTGATCCACGGGATGGTGATGATTTAGACATATTTCATAACATGAGAGAGCATCGTGCCATGCCTGCCGGTTTGGACATGGGATTCACGACCGAGAATGCGACAGGGCAGCTTGAATTCAACTTCACCGATTGGGACGTGCAGTTCCAGTACATGCTAGATCGCGGCCAAAGGGCATTCATGGTAGGTTTACCCGATAGGGGAGGCGAGGGGCATCCGGAATTCAGTGTCGCCTATAACGAGAGTGCAGTGAGGAATTATGAAAAGCTATACACGCACTTGGAGGCAAAAAACTGGACGCAATACTGCTATGTCTATCAAATCGACGAACCAAGCATTCATGAATGTTATACCGTAGAAAAGCACTGCCAGCTCCTACACCAAGGTGCTCCCACCCTTCGCACTTTGGTAACTGCAGAACCAAGCGAAGAAATATCCTTCCTCTTTGATGACATCGATATCTGGTGTCCAATGCCTAATGGTTACGACAAGTCAATCGTGCAACACATGAAGGAGACTTGGGAGTGCGAGTTCTGGTCCTACGTCTGCCTTTTCCCGAAAAGTCCCTATGCCAACATCCAAGCATACAATCCTGCAATGGATGGAAGATTACTTACCGGGTTTCATAGTTGGGCATATGATCTTGACGGGTTCCTGTACTGGCATACAACATTCTATTATTACGGTAATTTCGGCCTGGGATTCAACGGCTTTCTTGATGGCTGGTTGCTCTACCCTCAAGAAGACGGAACGGGGTACCTTAACAGCACGAGATGGGAACTCCTGCGGGATGGCTTCGAAGATTACGAATACCTGTGGATGCTTAATCACACCCTTCACCACAACGCGAGTACCTTACCGCCAAACACGGAGGCTGAAATTGAAGGTATCTTTGATAATCTCCATGCATTACTCCCGGATCCCAATGAATTCGAGCATGATTACAACCCGTACATGAATTTGCGCGAGCAAATCGCCCAGATTCTCGTTGGAATGTAAATTTCTCCAATGAAACATCGATTACACGAGGATGTTAGAAAACGAGAAAACATGGTGCTTTTTCATGGAAAACCATTCCAAGAAGGAGGAGCATGAGGAGATACCGGTTCAGTTAACGGCTCGGTTGATGGCCCATTACCGGGCCATGGAACGACACCAGAAGGAGCCTCTACTCGTGGATCCCTTGGCAAGACGGCTAGCCGGGAACATGAATGAATTTATCGAGAAGCATCAGTGGATGGCAGCACGTGGTGACTATCCTATCGTCCGTTCCCATTTCATCGAGCATGAAATCATGCCAAGTTGGTGCCACGAGCACCGGGATAAAAAGGGACAAATCGTGTTGCTGGGGGCTGGATTTGACACCAGGGCGTACCGGTTCACCGATTTCAGTGAAACAATGCTTCAATTGTTCGAGGTGGATATTCCAAGTATCTTGAACTATAAAGAGGAGTTTTTGGAAGGTGAGACACCTCTCTTGCCCATCGTGCGGGTTGGTTGCGATCTCGCCAGTGAATCCCTTCCAGATCGATTGATCACCGTGGGGTATGCAAATGACCATCTCACATTGTGGATCTTCGAAGGGCTGCTATATTACTTGGAAAGACCGACTGCCACTCGATTGCTCCAAGATGCCTCATCAATGAGCATTGCTGGCAGCAAGCTTTTTGTGGACACCTGCGTTCCCGGTTACGCCCATGCCGAGTTCGGCGTCTTGAAGCATTTCAAATGGGGATTGGAATTCGATGAGATGGTTCCCTTCTTCTCGCACGTGGGTTGGGACGTGCGCGTGTTCCATCCCGAGGAATACGAGCCCGGCAAGGACAGGGATACGGGGCAACGAGGGATGGCTTTCATCGTTGGTAGCAAGAAAGGTCGCCGCACGTGATCGCTTGATTTTTCCAGCTGATCGACAAAACTACAGCCTGTTCCATCATAGCTTGATGAGAGGAGTACTGCCTCCTAAATCACTGGCTCTAAGATTATTGCCATGCACCATGCACATGGGCGGTAATACGCCAGGAGAGGATGCAGCAGCCCGCGAAATCAAGACGCAATGGTTCCATGAGACCACATGTGGTGGTATTCGCAGGTATAAGCCATGAAGCAACGATAACTCGACCACCCATGAACTGTTGATGGCATGCGAGAAAAAGGAATAAGAAGTGCTACTTCTTAATATCACTGGTTTCCATGGAAATACACGTGAGCTTCCCCCGGTTTCTCAATCGTCTCCAAGTGGTAAACGTGATCCTGTTCGGCATCTTGGGTGTCCAAATGACCTTGGTGCCCCTGGTATCAGGGTACATCGCTTTGGAATATTTTCCATTGGGAGGGATCTTCTTTATTTTGTGCGGGGTGTGGCTTGCTAGTGCCAGGTTCCACCACTTGGTGTTCGGAAAGGTGCTCTTTCTCGCAAGTAGCGTGCTCACCATCTTCCTGCTAGTGTACTGGATCTCGATCTTTTCAGGACCGTTCAACCGGGTGCTCCAGTTCTTTTTCATGGTAGCATTAATCGTCAACGGAGCAGGATTGATTGGCGCTTTTCTCTTACCCATTCTCAAGGTGATCCAGCAGAAAAAACGCAAGTGGGAACACGTGCACCTGACCGTGTCAAGGCCAAGGACATTCAGGCACGGGAACAGGAAGCAAACCATCATCATCACGTGTTTTCTCCTCGGTGCAATCGGGTTCTTTTTCTTGGCACGGTATGATTTTGGACGCGTGTACAGGGTAAAAGCACCACCAACTGCAACCACCCGATCCTCCTTTTGGGGGCCACCATATCACGATACCAGCACCCTTACGTCTACAATCACGCCCGTCGATGATACCACCTTATTCATCGAGAACGCGTCCTTGGGAACACCCTTGCATAACTTGCGCCAAGGTGCCATCATGCGCGTTCACGAGGTAACGCATTCCTCCAACACGAGCATCAATTATTGCAACTACCTGCAAGGTGCTCGGAGCTTTCCGAATGGTTCTGTATTCCTTTCGCAACCACTTCCCTCGCTCGTTGGGGTCTCAATCCGGTTTGACTACATCGTGAACGTGGAGATTTACGAGTATCTCAACCAGATGGATAGTCGCATGATTCATGCCGAGGGGGGAGGCAATCAATCATGGATCGAGACCCCTGGACTTTTTGATAACATAGAAAAGACGAAAGAATACTTGATGCTGGAATACTGGAATATCTCGTATTTCATGCACATCCACGCCGAGGGGCACGTATATTCAAACATCTTCAACTACAATGCCTTCACGGCTCGCGCCCATGCCGTGTTGGATTGGATAAATGCCACGGAACCTCACTTGAACCATTGTATCGGGATAGCATTCGATTTCGAGCCAAAGGATGTCAAAGATCCATCGATGAATCAAGACCGGCCACCCATGGGCACGCCACCTCATACCCCGTTTATATCCGAGGAGAAATGGTATCGTTTAAACGAGCAAACCGATGAAGTATTGAACGATGCAAGGGAAGCATTCTTTGCGGTATATGATCATGCCAACGACATCGGCCTCGGGACTTATGCCACCTTCGTGTACAATGGATTGGAAGACATGTCAGATGGTGACATAGACTACACCCGGTTGCCAGTTTGGAAGCATCCCCACGTGGAGTATGGCACCATGGCTTATCAATCGAAGGTTGAAGATGGCGAGGCAATGTGGCAATTATACTGGATGAACACGAATCAACAACACGTGTACGGTGATCAAGGATACTCGACACTCTCCGGATGGTTAACGCACGACGAGGAAGTTCATCTCAAGTATTACACCAATGATCAAGAAGGATTGGACCGATACCTGCGGGACATCAAGCTATCCCAAGCATGTGGGGTCAAGGAGCTTATCCACGCCCCCTTGCATGGCTTGCAACGTAAATGGAATAATGAGGTGGTGCTTGAATTCGAAAAAGTCTTGAATACCGATCCCAAGGAGGAATTCGTGTTCAGGGCGCACCCGTGGGGACACTTGGACATGGCTCACTACGACATCGTGGAGAATTACAATAAATGGTGGATAGCGTTTCCCGCGTTTGTTGTTCAAATCGCCGTGCTCCTTGGCGGGATTCTTATTCGTGGGAATCATCCACCCGCACGATTACCGAGCAGTTCTCAGGAGTCTAATTTATAAAAATATAACATCCCTACCACCATATTTTGGACTTGACTTGAGAACAAACTGAATTATGGTACATAACATTTGGCTACTCTGAGATTATCTTCAAATTCACACAAATCCAAATGGATAATCCAATCAATGAATACCTATGTTGGAAATGATAATATTCATCGTGGGGATTGCCATCTTCTCGGGATCGTCATTCATGTTCTTGATATTGAAAAACCGCAACCAGAGAATGGCAACGATTAATACCATAGTGAGCTTCGTGACTGTAGCATCATACATGTTAATGTTCGACGGTTCGGGAACCCTGATGGTTCCAAGCGGTGAGCTCGTGTACTGGACCAGGTGGATCTTCTACGCGGGAAGCTGCTCTCTATTGATGCTGGAGATCTCTACGCTAATGGGGAAGGATAAGTGGATGACTGTGGAAATCATCGCATCAAACATCATTGTGATGCTGACAGGCGCGCTTGCTAGCATCACCGAAGCAGCAAGCAAATGGATGTTCTTCGTTTTTAGTTCCATCGCGTTTGGGTATATTTTATACCGGCTACGCGAGGGAAAGACGGACAAGTTCTTAGTCACTTTCACAACTATTTTCTGGTCGATGTTCCCTGTCGCATGGATCCTGTCACCGGCAGGTTTCGGTATCTTGAATGCTGCGTGGACCGCCCTGGGATACTTGGTGCTGGATGTTATCACGAAGATCTATTTTGGTTATCACACGACCATGCATTATCAGGTAGAATAACACGGGATTATCAAGTTCATCTAAACAATTCCCGGTTTTTTTTCCTTTTCAATGAGCTCCACCACGACCTCCTTGAAAGGCGATAACGCAGCACGCGCTAGTTGGACGATGGTGTTTTCAAGGGAACAGGAAGGCCCTTGATATTCCTGCGGGGGAAGCGAAAGCAGGACCCCGCCCACCTGGTAAGAGGTTCGAGTATTTCAGGCGGATCGGGACCATGATATGATAATTCCGTGCAACCGTAGTCACGAGGTCATTTCTCCCTGAATGGGCATTTGATCTAGCAAGGAATATCTTGGTTAGATGATTATCCGCCGTGATATGGAACCAACCGATATCAACCTAGACGATGTTTCTCCCCGGGGTTTCTTGGATGATAAAAACCACGTGTTTCGAACCACGCCAAATGGGGAGAGGTGGAGGGCACGACCACCGGCATTCCTGTACCAGAATGTCATGTGGCCCATGGGTTCCACCCCGGGCAAGCCATCTGCCCATGCCAGCAGCATCATCAAGGGTCCCTTGGAGGATGGCATTCAAACGCTCTATTCAACATTCCATTGGGGTCCTGGCGAGGGACAACTTGGCGAGATACACGCCCTGGTGCGGATATGGTATGATGTCGACCGAGCCTTGAAGTTTGCACGTGATCACCGGCGATATCCTGCAGATCCCGCCGATTTCGACCCGTTCGAGCCCAACGAGAATCCCATGTTCAATTATGATGGCCCTCACGTGATCGCCGATAGTAGTAGCAAGGGACGCTGCCACGGCAACTCGTCACCCTACTGGGATCCAGCAACTGGCACGTTCCATCTCTGGTACACGACCTTCGTTCCCGGGAAACTCCAACCATCGAACCAAAATGAACCCGAACCCAGGGACATCGACCCGCGTGCTTTAACAGCCAGGCGCATCTTCTATAAGTTTTCCACCGATCCCGAACCGTGGACGGATCTCGGGAAATGGAGCGAGCCTGTCGAATGGAGCGACCAGCTTGGCTTGTGGGCGCGTTCACCCCCCGTGGTCATCGATGATGGTGGGGATGAGGTCTGGCTCATCGCCCACAATGACGAGACAACTTGGATGCCGGAATTCGGCAATGATTGGACCGTCCGATTCGCCATCTCCACGGACAAGGGAAAAACGTGGGAATTTTCCAAGCGTTATGGCATCGAGACACTGCCAGACCCGCCAATGAAACGGGGCAAGCCACGGGGTGGCATCATTCAACCAAGCGTGGTTCAACTGTCCGATGGGAGCCTGTATTGTCTCTGCCGGTCGCACCGTGGCTATATCGTCGAATTGCGCTCCGTGGAAGGTGGCAGGCTCGGTCTTGATTGGACCACGCCCGTGGACACCATGCTTCCAAATAACAATTCGGGTATCTGCCAATCCCGGCTCACCACGGATGCAAAATCTAATGACCATCTAATGCTCATCTACAATCCCGTGCAGTATCGCAGGACCCCGGTGTCGATTGCCGAGAGCCTTGATGGTGGAAAGAGTTGGCGGTGCCTGTTTGACTTGCGAGACGAGCAGGGCGAGTTGAGCTACCCGTGGATCTTGCAAACAGCTGACGGGCTGGTGCACTGCACCTATACCCTCCATCGCATGGTCATCGAGCACGACGTGTTCCTGCCCTGACTTTAGCGGGATATACATTCCATTCAAACGTGCGCATGATTGGAAATCCTTCTAACTACATGGAAACCAGGTGGTTCACGCGTATTGGAAACCGCCAAGCCACGAGAGGAGGTGGCATTCTGGTGGACAACGGGTGACTTGATGGTAGATCTTTTCACGAAATTGATAAGAAAAAAGAGATTCAAGGCATCTAGGGGATAATTACCTGCTTCCGCGTAGCTTTCGCTTGATCGAGATGCCAGCAAGGACTGCGATGGTAATTCCAACACCGGCAATTGCCACGTAAACGTAAACGACGGGGAAATACCCGGTATTGATGCCCGCCTGGACTGGGCCATCTATGCCCTCGATTGCCAATCGCATGATGCTGAAAATATCCGTGTTCAGGCTAGCATTCGTGATCTGGGAAGCGTATGGACCCATGCCCGCGAAGATAACATCATCATTCGTGTGCCCACCGGTAGACCATGATACCGAGATTTCATTTGCCCGATCCGTCCGTTTCTGGATTTTCTCTTCCAACGAATCGCCTGGCCCCGGGAGAGCAGTGGTAAACTCATGACCGGTGATTTGCAAGCCACCAGTTTCATGATCTGCCGTGAGCAACACCTGCAACGTATTGTCAGCTGTTGCCAAGTTGATGGAATGATTGATCACCTTGTCAAATTCGATCATTTCATGGGCTGCATATACCTTATCATTCGCGTGACCTGCCCAATCAATCGCCGATGCCTCCACCATGAGGAAAAACGGTTTTCCCGTTTCATTCAAGAGCTCGATACCCTTTTGCGTCATTTCCAAGAGGGTGGGCGCTGCAGTTTCATTCGTGTAATCCTGGGCTTTGGGAAGATCCTTGTTGGCAAAAAGTCCCAAGGCTGGTGTGCTATTGAATGCCATCAAGGTTGTCTTGTTGGTCGCATACTCATAACCACTTGACTGCATGTGCGAGATATGGGTGCCGAGATAGTCATCGTCCCTGCCACCACCTAAGAGCAAATCCACCTCGTGATCTACCATGTCGCCAGCAATCTCTAAAAACATGTTCCTGCTGGGCTGGTGTGCCGCGAAGACCGCGGGCGTGGCATGGGTGAGATGGCAGATGCTAATCAATCCCGTGGCGTAACCTTGCTCCTTGGCAATTTCCAAGATGGTGGTAATGTTCTTATCATTCCATGATGTCGAAATGCGACCAGTTTGCGTTCGCACGCCAGTTGCGATGGCAGTGCCTGCGGCTGCTGAATCGGTTATCCCCCCATCAATATTACTTGTCGACACGTTCGTAGCATGGGGGAATCTACTTGCACTCGATTCACCTTCAGGGCCAAATTCTACCAACCTGCCCAACTCCATGTGAGGATGACCCATCCCATCTCCAATGAGAAGGATGACACTCGTATTTTCGGTACCGGATTCAAGATAAAACATGCCGGCTTCCCCCGTGCCAGACGCGTTTTGAAGCAGCATTGCATGCGATGTGACAGTGCCAGCAATGATGGACGCGCATGTAACCAGGAATAGGACCTTCCCTCCTTTTCTAGCAGGATGTCTCCTTCGCATGCGGCTTGCGATGGAAGGTTTCACCAGGCGCGCAACATGCCATGCCCCACCTGCAATGAAAAGACCAACAATGGAAAACGCGATCCATGCGATCCACGCGTATTCTCCAGTGATGTAATTATTGTAAGATCTTGCAAGGGAGAGAATAAACGTCAGTAGAAGAATGCTTGCGGATGTAATGAGCCCCATCCAGAATAACTTGAAATCAACACCATGTTTTGGCCGAGGGAGGGGCTTGACGAGGTTCACGAACCACCAACCAGTCCCAATCCAAAACATGATGGAAAACGACAGGATCAGGACGACGAGACCCGTGATGTAAGCATTCCCTTCAGCACTTGAAAATAGTTCCTCACGTCGTGCCACCACGAGCATGGCAATGAATGATACACTTCCCAAGAGCAAGAAGATGCTGGATAGCACCACGCGAGGTTTCTTGCTCTTTTCTATCCTTATTTCTTGTTTTCCTTCACTCATATATAGTCACTATAGAGTATAGATTTCCAATGGATAAAATAATTTCCCCGTTTTTTTTTTAAAGGTGGCAATAACGGGTCGTGAAAATGATTTAGATGGCACCTCAATGCTCAGATTCTTCATGATCGCCATGATAATGGAAAATGGAAGTTTGGTTTTTTGTTTTTTCAAATGGTGCAACACCAAATCCCCGCGTCCATGTAAAAATTAGAAATCAAGAACTTCGAGGTGTTTTGCAGCAAAAACTGAGATTGCCAAGCTTCCCAATTCGATCAAGCCTGCAACAAGGAAAGCGAGGGTATAATGCACGCCAAATGCCAAGCCAAGTAGGGGGCCGAGTATCATGCCAACATTCCCGAAGAAATTGAAAAACCCAATTGCAGCGGCATGGTTTCCAGGCGAGATCATGTCCCCGAGCAAGGAGCTGGTTGGCGTGGTAGTGAATCCCTGTGCAACTCCCAGGGACATGAGGATGATAATGAATACAGGTAGAATGCCGCCTGCTAGGAATCCTGTCGATGCAAGCAGGATGCCGTAAGCAATGGACCCACCGATAAGTGGCTTGAACCTGCCCCATCTCCCGTCACTGCGCTTTCCCACGGGATACGACATGAACAGCGAGGGCAGTGCAGATATGCCAAAGATCATCCCGCGCAAGCCTGGAGATAACGGGATGATGTAAGTCAGGTACAAGGGAACGATGCTAACGAGGAAACCCATGTGCAGCCGGTCGATGAAATTAAACAAGGAAGGAATCATGATGGATGGATGCTTCTTGAACAGGAGAAATCCATCCTTCACGGTGGGTCTGTGCTCGACGCAAGTGGGGTCCGTGATCAACACGATGGAAAGGGCGAACACGAGGCTGTATAATCCGATGGCAAACCATGTCGGCACCTGCGGACCGAGCTCGGCAAGCACCCCTCCGAACATGGTCCCGGTACCCATGGCTGCCCCGATGGCAATGACATGAATGGATACTGATTTTGCCTTGTTGGTCTCGTTACTGTTATCATACACGAGCACCATCAAGGTTTGCCATGCGAATGTATGGAAGATACCTTGCAATAACCTGAATACAAGCATGATGTGGAATGAGGGTGATATCAAGATGAAAAACGAGGAGATCACGAACATCATGCTTCCCACCACGATGAATATCTTGCGCCTGCCGCAATTATCCGCCAAGGGGCTGATAACTAACCCAGCGATGAATGCGATGTAATACACGGTATCATATAATGACGCGTATTCGATCACCACCGGCTCGGGGAGCATCGCACCCCTGCCAAATAGGAAGCTGAAAAATTCATTATCATTGGAGTGGAGCACTGCCGGGGCAAGAATGGCAAGAAAGGTCAGGAGGGATACCCTATATACCATTCGATGGATCTTGGATCTCGAGGGCTGCTTGAAGCCTGTTATTTCCACATCCTCATCTTCCATGGGCTTGATCCTCACGAATTCTACGGTTTCTTGCATTCATGTTCATGCCATCATAGACAGCATCCTGCAATCTCCTGATGACATCGCAGGCGATTCAACCGTTATTCAAGGTAGCACCAATCGTCCCAAGCACATTGACTGATAATGGTGAGCGTGCTGGTCGTGGTGAATTACCTACGTAATGAACTACACCGGCATAAATGAATGCCGGGGACTTCTTTTACAGGTTAAAAAGAAGGGAGAAAGGCCACTTGTCCCCCTTCTCATCCTTTATCCGTGGCACACTTGGTGGTACAAGCTGGGATCACCCAAGAATTTCTCCCTGCAATTATCGGAACAGAAATACACCGTGTTCTCGCCTTCACAGCACGGGCAGTCTTCAACCCGGGGCGTGTCTGGTTGCACGTCAATTTCCTTCCTGCACACGGGATCCTTGATTTTCATTCGTGAATACACCTCCTTTGGCTAATGTATACTGCGTGTTCGAGGTTAAAACTCTTCTGCTTCCGAATCATAGGGGATTCGCCGTGGGGGATTATGAAATTTGCCATCGACTCACGTGGACATATTCCGGTATCCCATCCATTCGTGTTCTCGCAAGGATCTATCGGCATCAATGCACCTGTGGTACGATTCTATCATGGAATTATTGGCAATAATGAAATCACTTCACACGTTTTCCGCCAGAAAGCCACGTCCGTTAGAATAGTATAGGTTCTGGTACTTCAACGAAAAAAAGTATGCACCGGTGAACCGCATCCGTTGCACGTGAAAAAAGATAGTGGAAGCCCGTGAACGGGTAAAGGGCTTCGATCATCACTCATCGTTCCCGTGTTCCCGATCCCGGTGATCTTCCTCCAAGATGCCTTTATCTGGGGTGCATTCCATCCGTTCGAGAATGAACGCCTGATCGTAGCATTTGCCAGAATCCGTGCATATACATTTCACCGGTATCACCACGTACTGCAAGCAGTCCTGCATTCATATTCTTGCTCCTTTCACGATAGTCGCAATGAAGGTCAAGGACGATTATTGCAAATGCAGGTGCAAGTTTGAACTACCACTGCCTAAACTAAAGGACGTGGCTTTCTGG
>WJJB01000217.1 GCA_014729935.1 Candidatus Bathyarchaeota archaeon
CCCATGGCCACCCATGCACAGCTCGCACGCGTTTTCTTCCGGTTCAAGAACCCGGGGCACGGGTTGGTGCCAGTCCATGGAAATGGAATCGATCGGTCAAGGCATCATCCCACGAAGAGCATACCAACCCAATTTACAGCCCCACCAATCAACAGGGCGATGCCAATCTCCAAAAGTGCTAATTTGGTGGCATATTTCCAACCTGCCTCCTTGGCAATGACCACGATGGTTGCAAAGCAAGGAATATATAACATCGTGACCAAGCAGAACACGATCATCTGCAATGGTGAGATCACCGATACCAGCGAGGCTCCAAGGAGGAGTTCGAGCAATACCAAGGTAAGCTCCTTTCGGAGGATCCCATAGAGGAGGAAAACACCCGTGATTATTGGTAAACCGAGCCAGTACACGGTAATGGGGGAGAGGATGATATTAAATGGCTCCAGAAGGTCGAAGATAAGCATCACTTCGAGAAACACGCCGATGATGACAATCATGGGTATTGACTTGAACACGAACTCCTTGGTTCTCACCCACGCTTGCTTAAGCACCACCTTGGTATTGGGCTTGCGATACTCGTGCATTTCCATGATAAGCTCGGTGCAGCTACCCGGCATTAGCCTGTTTAGCAGCCTGCCAACGAAAATGATGACACCGAAATTCACCCCGAAGAGGAAAATGATCCAACCTGCTCCCAAGTACCTGCCAACGAGTCCCATCACCACAACGAGCACAGCGGCACACGGCACGAGCGAACTCAAAGCAAGGGCTATCTTCTTCTCCCTGTGGGATTCCATGATACGACATCCAGCACAAGCCGGCACGTTGCACCCAAATCCCAAGATCATTGGAATGATTGCCTTTCCGTGCACGCCAAGGACGTGCATGAACCGGTCCAAGAGAAATGCAGCACGGGGAAGGTATCCAGAATCCTGCAATATCTCTATGATAAGGAAAAATGGTATGACGTACACGAGCACGCCGCCCACCGCCCCAATGAAACCCCCCATCGCACCATCCCACAGGATGAGTACAAGGGTGCTATCACTTCCCCATATGGCATATACCGTGGAGGACCAAGTATTGAACGCGGTGTCCAACAATCCCCCAAGGAAATCACCAACGAAAAAAGTGAAGAAATAGGTTCCCACCAAAACTAGCCCAAGGATGATATACCCCCACACAGAATGGGTGGTGAGATGATCCAACATATCAGATACCGTAGCCTTCTTCTTCACGTTAGCTGCAGTTTCTAGTACCTTTTCCACTATTTTATGGATCTTGTTGTAAATCTCCGAGGAAATTATAGTTGAGATGTCCTCGCCATGGATGTTTTCCAATTCTTCCCTTATTTCATCCACCTTCCTCAAGATGCCCTCTTTTCCAGCGTTGCGTAGTATTCCTAGGAATTCCTCATCCCCCTCCAATAACTTGATGGCAGTGAAACGGGATGGATAAGCCAATTCGCCCAATTCTTTCAAATCGTTTTGGATCGTTCGCTCAATCTCGCGAACACGCCGTTCTACTTCCTTGCCATATGAAAGCAATTGTGAGAGATCCGGGAAGTCGAAGTTTTCCTTGATTGAACTCCCCTCCCCATCCAGTTGTATTGCACCATTTTCTTGGAAGCCGGATTCACTCCCTCCAGCACCCTCGGCAATGGAAACGATCTTGTCTATCATTGCAATGACCCCACGTCCATGCACCGCAACCACGGGGAAAATGGACAATCCTAGGATTTCCCTCAATTTTTCAAAATCAATGGACATGTGCCGCCTGCGAAGTATATCCATCTGATTGATTGCAAGGATCATGGGAACCTGCAATTCAAGAAGCTGGAACGTGAAAAACAGGTTTCGTTCCAAGTTCGTGGCGTCTATGACGTTAATGATGATATCAACATCCTCGGAAACGATGAATTGCCTCGACACAATTTCTTCCAAGGTATAGGTAGAAAGAGAATAGATGCCTGGCAAGTCGACGATGTTGAAGGTGTATCCCTTGTATGAAAGGGATCCTTCCTTCTTTTCAACGGTTTTCCCCGGCCAGTTGCCAATGGTCTGCGAGACACCCGTTAGCTGGGAAAAAATCACCGATTTACCCACGTTTGCGTTTCCCGCTAGTGCAACATTGATGATACCCTTGCTTTCGGGCATTTTACATGCTGATTGGCGCGATTGCTTTCTAACGCCCATGCTTGTAACCTCTCGCTTTTACGAGAATCTTGTTGGCAAGGCCCCTGCCGATGGCAAGGGTGGAACCCCGGAGCATTATTTCCACGGGGCCACGCATGGGAGCCGCTCGCATCTTGACGACCTTGATACCAGGTACCAAGCCAAGATTGGCAAGCCGCCGTTTTGCATGGAATCCCGCCATAACATGGTGAACAACGCATGCACTGTTGTTTGGTAAAGTTGAGAGTGGTACGAGATGTTCTTTCATGCCTGTTGCTTCCCTTGATTTGTTAGAATCAGTCTCAAGGTTATTCATTGAGTGGCTCTATTTAAGTATGTAGGTGCACCTAAAAAAGGAGAGGGGAAGGGTTGAGGCCTTCATGGGACTTCTCTCCGATTTATCAAGCCCGCTAAGGGAAAAACGCATTGCGTAATCTTTATGCCGTCATCTAATAGGAGATAGTAGATGCATATTATTAATATATATTCAAAAAGAAAGGAGGATAGATCTATTGCATGACATGTGGAAGCTCGAGTTTCTTTTCCACGATTTTAACCAATTCTTCCAAGAAAACGTGATTGGCTGGTTTGCATCCTGCGGGTGGATCGTGCACCTTCCGCATGTGAATCGGAACTCCATCCATGCGGTAGCAGCTTGCTTCCGCCTCGATGCCATCGTGCGTTCCTGGAAGAATGAGGTTTGCGAGCTCAGTCGTGGGTGTCGGGTGTATGTCACAGCAAATGAGCGGTATCTCTGCCATCGTCATTGCTGCTTTTTGAGGGATGTGAGCACCAGGGTCCGCCGCGATATTGAACATGGCATCAACTTCCTTCCTGGCAAGCATGTCAACCCCTGTGAACTCCCCAATGTTATACCGTGGCATTCCCCGGGTGAAGTTCACTGCATAAGCGTAGCCAGTGAGCCAAGATAGCACTTGATTAAGTCCCCCAACATTGTAATGGCCTCTAAGTGGCATGATCTGCCACTTGGTATGATCGTTGAGTGCTTGAACGAGTCCTATACCTGCTTCCACGTTATTCTTCTTCGATTCGCTATGGGTGAGTCCAAGCCCGAAAAAGAGAGCGCCATATGATGCACTCTTCATGGTCTCCAGGAGCCCCTTCAGGGTATCTAGTGGCACGCCACCTATGGGATCCTTTGTTACCTCTGCATCATTGAGCAAGGCCCGCATGGCTTGAAAGATCTCATAATCGGACCCAAGTTCTATCTGGATGTACTCGTCGGCGAGTTTCGCCGTATCAGTGCGGCGCGGGTCTACAACGATCAACTTTCTTTCCTGCCTACCATGTCGCCTGAAAAATCCAGACACGTAAGTGCTATACCTGCTCAAATGTCTTGCATGTGCATTCAAGGGATTGCATCCCCAATACACGATCATGTCTGCACGGTTCTTGACTTCACCCAAGGTTCCAGTCGGATAGCCGACTTCTTGGATGGCTTGGACCGTAGGACCGTGACAATGGGTCACTTGCCCGTCGATGGTACCACCAACGAGCTCTGTCAACCTGACACCATATCGCATCGCTTCCACTGAAGTTTCAGACCATCCAAAAATCAAAGGATGCTTTGCCGCTAAAAGGATGTCTGCTGTTTTTTCCAGGGCATCGTCCCACGTGATCGGTTCGAAATCATCTTTCTTGCTTTCTCGCCACAATGGGGTGGTAAACCTCTCCGCACCCTTGCACGGGAGGAAATTAGCCGTGCCAACCTTGCACGCGTTGTAAACCTCCTTGATATGCTCGTTACCTGTTTTAGGATCCTTTTCAACCACACACACGATATCATCGCACGCGGATCCACAAAAGGGGCACGTTACATCGGAAACAACTCTTTGCCCTTTTGTTTCCTTGGTGAAGCCAGATTTGTCGGTTATGTACATGTGAATCAGCTAAGATTAGTAAATCAATTTAGTTGATAATCTATCAGGATATGAATTATAACTTGTCAATGTATTCTTGCTTCATCAGGTCCGCCATTTCAAGGGGGGAGAGTTCAGGCTTTGGTTCAATTTCGACCTCGGTATTCTTGTACATGGGGCATCCGGATGATTTCGTGTCAGGATCGATAATAACATTTGCCCATGGCCCCCGTGGCATGAAAGCAACGCCGGGATGGGGTCCATCCGGGGTAAGTTGTGCGGTCACGATCACCTTACCGAAGGCGTTCCGGACTTCAACAGCCGTTCCGGGATACGTTTCGAGTTTCTTGAAATCCTGCTTATCCAGGAATATGATCGCGGCGGTATTCTTGTAATCTGTCAGTTTTTTCCCGCCTCCCTTGGCGACAACGCCCTGAGGAACGGTCGCACCCGATGTCACGTTAAGCTTGATAATTGCCATTTTCCATCAAGTTACCTTGTGTCCTTCAATTGATAATATAAGTAGTAAATCCCCCGGAACCTAATAAAAATTATTGACGGTTCACGATTTCTTCCAAGATGGCAAGAACAGGTTTCTCGATATTCTCTCCCGTCTTGCTGCTGGTGCGAATGTAC
>WJJB01000218.1 GCA_014729935.1 Candidatus Bathyarchaeota archaeon
CCGGCTCCGACTAATATCTCGCTTCCCATTTCAAGCTGCCACAAAAGCCAGGGGCATCAAGAATTCCTGCTCCATCGTGTAGCAAAACTCTTTCTTCCTTGTATCCCAACAATTTCGACCCCGAAACATCAACCACGCGTTGTATAACCAGGCAGGTGGGGAAATCTCCGGTTCCATTTCAATCCTTCGCATCGAGCGCATCAAATTCCCCCGTTACTGTTTAGGCCGTGGTAGTTAAAAACATAAGGATAAAGGAACCATCAGGTGTTTTTTCCCTCGTGCCAGCAAATGTTGACCATGATGGCAAAAGTGAAGGATTTCCTTGGCTATGAGAATCTCTGGAAGAATCGAACCATTCGCGCTCCGTGCTTGGACCGCCCTGTGTCCAAATTCGCCCGTATCTCACAACAAACCGAGAAACATGACAAATCCCACCGATGAGATGGTCATCAAGACCAGCATGAGTGCAATCAATGTACAAAGGTTTGTCCAATTCACTACCTGTCACCTGAATTCTATCTTTATTCCTACAAATCCCACGGAAATTGTAGGAACAAGGTGACTTGCTTCACGCGCTTTTTTAAATATTTCCACGATGAGTGATAATTGGAACCGTGGGATATTCCCGTGGCCCTCATAAGGGAAGCACCATTTCCATGATCCAATACCCGGAAAAGCATCCATGGCTTCCTGTTATGGAAGAGGAGAAATATGAGAAGGTGAAATGCAAGAAAATGAAATATGGAAATGGATAGATTCAAATTTCGCCAGTAAACTCCTCGATAGGCGTGGGTTTCGATAGATCCGAAACCAATCTCTCGATCTTATCGATGTTCTTCATGAAACCGGGTAACATCTTGAAGAACCACCAGTTCTGGCGGTTGAAGAAGAACCTTGGAGCGCGCTTCCAGAAATATTCTCCCCACAAGTCACCGATGTAGAATTTCTTGTACGCGTGATGCACCAGCTCCGCAACTTGTTTCCTGGTGAGATCCGGCGTGCGCATGACAGTTCGGGTGAAATCATAATGTGTCCAATCGGCATCCTCAATCCAGCCATTTTTAACGGCATCGTCCCATATCTTCGTGCCAGGATACGGGGTAAGTGATGTAAACTGGGCAATATCCAAGTTGAGCTCGATGGCGTAATCGATGGTTTCCAAGACTTCCTCATATGTTTCACCAATATTGCCAATAATGATGGCACCATACACTGCTGCCCCGAGATCGTGACACATTTCAACTGCTTCCCTGATGACATCGGTGGTAACCCGTTTTCCTATGACATCAAGCGATTTCTGGTGCTTTGATTCTATGCCAATGAAGAAAAACTTGAACCCAGATTCAACCATTCGTTCCACGATTTTCGGTTCCCGGACGAGATCATCAGCCCTAGCTTGGCACCCGTACCACTGGTTGTCATACCCGTGCTCTATTACCAAGTCGCAGATTTGCTTCACTCGTTTCATGTTGATGGTAAGCTCGGAGTCTTGGTAGCTAATCCACTTGGTCTTCCGGCTGCACTCGGCAATTTCCCTCACCACTCTCTCTGGTGACTTTTTCCGCCAGATTCCACCGCAATGAACCTGCACGCAGCAGAAGTGGCAATTTCCAATACATCCCCTGCTTGACTCGAGAGCATCCAGGGAAGCCCCAAAATATTCGTATTTCGTGTTACCGATGAGATCCCTGTCGGGCATCGGTAGGTCATCAAGATTTTTCACCAGTGGCTGAGGTTCCGTCTCCCGCATCTCGCCTTCATGTTCATAGGCAATCCCTTTCACGGTTTTTAAATTATCCTTGGTCCACTTTCCATCCCGCTCGAGCAGGTGCACCAATTCCGGGAAGGTTAACTCTCCTTCGCGCCGGACGGCTACATCAAACATGGGTTCCTTGCATACTTCAGGGATTAAGGACGCGTGGTATCCCCCGATAACGACGGGTTTATTATATTGCTTGGCGATGGCGGCTATCTTCCTTGCGTTCTTGATACTGGGGGTGAATGAAGAAATGGCAATTAAATCTCCCTTCTGGATTATCCGTCGGACCTTGTCCTCTGGCATTGGATTGGCTTTGAGATCGATCAAGTATTTCTTGTGCTGGGGGACGGTAGGTGTCAGGCACATCAATGCCAACGGTGGGGCATTCAGGAACTCATCGAGACCTATCGAACCTGCATTACCAGCATTCACGTAGCAAATATTCAATGGTGAATCACTTCTCTATGTAGAATTAACATTTCTCTATTAGTGTTGAGGTTCATGCTGAATATAAACATAATCCCATCATCACATTTAGGATTTGTTGGATTTTCGCCCTTGTGTTCCCCGCTCCCAGATGTTGAATTGATACCCGAGTAGTACGTGTCCAAGTAAATCCAAGTTGAATGCCATCTGCTTGAAATGGAAATGCTTCAACCGGATCCAAATCATTCGACCGAGTTTCTTGAACCTACGTTCGTTTCGCTTGTGTGCATCGTAAAACATTTTGGTGATGCACTCGTTTGGAAGTTCAGTAAGATTGAATTCCCTGCTGTCCCAATACCCGAGTTTTTTCCAGTCGAAGTCCTTAATCGACCGGCCTTGGCGCCATTGCTCGAAGATGGCCGAGCCAGGAAGGGGCTTCATGATGAAGAATGTTGAGTAATCAAAGGGTAAAGCGCATGCAAATCTGACAGTTTCCTCCATGGTTTCCCTCGTTTCACCTGGAAATCCTAGCATGAAAAAACTATTCAATATGAATCCCATCTTCTTAGCGAGCACTGTATTCTTGGCAATCTTCAGTAGGCTAGTTTTCTTGTTGCTTTTCCTGAGAAGTTCGGGAGAACCTGATTCGACGGCAAAGGTCATCTTGTAGAATCCCGCGGCTTTCATCCATTTCAACACGGTGTCGTTTAAAGTATCAACCCGAACACCGTTGGGCGTGCAGAATGCCATGTGATTGAGGCCCCGCTTTATGATCTCCTTGCAGATGCCGACAATGTGGGAACGCTTCAAGGTGAGGTTGTCATCCCAGAAATGGATCTCCCTGATACCGAATTCATCGTGCAAGTACTCGATCTCGTCGACTACCTTCACTGGCGACCGAAACCGTATTTTCTGCCCCCAGAACTTGCACGACGCGCAATAGCTGCAATCGTGAGGGCATCCCCTGGAAGAGAAAATCGGGGCAACCTGGAGGTATTTCAGCAGGAAGCCGTGGGGATTTTTCGGGTAGATGTTTGGATTTATTTTATACCATGCTGGCATGGGGAGGGTATCGAGATCTTTTATCAAATCACGCTTCTCCGTGAATATAATCTCTCCATCCTTCCAGATAGCAAGGCCCTTGATGCCAGAAAGGTCAAGGGCACCATTGGCGATGGCACGTGCCAGCTCAACAATGGTCTGTTCGCCTTCCCCGATTGAAACAGCATCCGCCTTACATTCCCTCAAGGAGTACCTTGGCAACACGCTTGGATGCACGCCCCCGAGAATTACCATGGTATCAGGCGAGTGCGCCTTAATGAACTTGGACAATTTTTTCATCCCATCATAGTACAGGGTAAGAGCCGAAATTCCAACGAACAATGGCCGTTTCTTCTTTATGTAACGGATGATGCTTTCCCATTGGATGTCATGCAATGCCATATCAATGATGATTGCAGTGAACCCCGCCTGTTCCAAACTAGATGCAAGATACCCTAAACCAATGGGAGGGTTTACTTGACTGTACACGGATTTTGCAGATAACCAGAACGGTGCCCTAAACAGGATGATGGTCCCACTGGATGCCGTCGATTCTTTCATGGTAGAAGCCTAGCTGTTCTATTGGATTGTTAGTCAAAACACGGTATCTTGCCCCGTGCTATCGCTCTTGCATATTTCTCCTTGAATGCATCTAAAACCTCATCTGTAGGAGGCATGATGAATTCATGGGCTGCTGGCAGCACTTCATAGCGAACAGGAAGGGTGCCTATCATTTCCCCGTCCACTTGCGCTAAGTAAGGTTCATCTCCGGGATCGACCATCTCGATCTCGATGGTTTTTGCAGTAAAATCATGAATTTCAGGTAAATCGAGATGCTTCTTTTTGTACATCTTGGAAAAATTTGCAAGCAGCTTGAAAGTTGATAAGTTTTCTATAATGGTCACGTGAAACAAACCGTCGTCGATTTTCGCCCCGGGACACATATACATCCACCCACCATACGACGGGCCGTTTCCCACAGCCACGAGATTGAACCTACCCTCACGCTCTTCACCATCCAACCTAAGCCTGATCTCTCGTTTCTTGAACTTGAATATGGTCTTTAGGACAGCCATAATGTAGTTCCACGTGCCCTTGAATCTCTTCTTCCCTTCATTCGTTTTCCTTGTCACAGCAGCATCGAATCCTTGGCTTCCTATACCAAGGAAGAAGCGCTGATTGCCTTCACCCGTGGTCGCCATCCCGATATCTGCCATTCCCGTGGTGCCCTTTGCAATGATCTCGCAAGCACGTTTGATATCGGGTCGTATCCCGAGAGCACCAGGTATATCGTTTCCACTCCCCATGGGTATGAATCCCACTGGCGTTTTCTTGCCAGATTGGAGGACACCGTTCAAGACCTCGTTGCACGTCCCGTCCCCACCACACGCAATCAGTGGGATGCCGTCTCCCGCACGCCAACGTGCCATTTCAATCAAGTGTGCCGGATGCTGGCTTTCAATCATTTCACATGACACCCCGAGATCATCAAGGTATTCAGTTGCAAGCATCATGTGTTTCTTTGATTTCCCAGCTGCACTCGCGGGATTGTAGAGAAGCACGCATTCTGTTACCATCATGTAAACCCGTGTTAGTCATTATTCAATATATTCGCGGGGCATATCATGGTTTTGGTTCCACGAACGCTCATTCACCACTCTTCCCTAGTTAAGGAGAAAGCTTCAATACACCATCATGCCAAATATCAAGTACCATGGAGCGTGAAGGAAATATCGATGGGAAACTCGTGCCGATGATAGAGCTCAGAGCGTTCAAGCGGTATATCCGCGATCCGTTTGGTTCCGCGACCTTTAAATTACGAAAATCCCTTTCTTCCAATTCCTATATTCTTGAATACCGTGTTGGTGGTGAATTGCTGGGTAGCGTGGAAGTACCAGTGTGGAGAAATGCAGAAGGGAATGTTGCCTACATCATCCTTCACCAGAAAAACGTGTCTGGGTCGGAAGACGCGTTCAAGTCTCTCTTTCAGGAAATCCAAGGAAAGATGATAGGCCGTGAAACTCGCATCCTTGGTCATCCCGTGTTCAAGGGAAAATTGGATGGTTCATTAACAGAATGAGTCAGACAAGTTGGTCCCCATTGCGCTGGATTGAATTACAAGGCTATAATTAACTCAGGGATTGGATCCCTATTCTATTTACCGTATCGACCGAGGTGACACGTCTTCAGGGATATTCAAGAATGAGAATTCCAATCGCTCTATCAGTGGTTTATATTTATCCGTTCTCGCGAGAGAAAACTCCCCCCTTTAGTTTAGCGTGTGGTAGTTCAATGCAATGGTTAGCTAGTGCAGAGCGGTATTCCAGGAACGCAGACCTGGTTTAATGCAACTGGAAAATCCACTGGCACGCTTCTATACGTTATCGGGGCAGTGAACCACTACGGTACGGTGAATTTGACATGCACCCTAGAAATCCAAGTTCGAAGGTCCCTTTTCTCTCCTACCCAGATTACGACTGTCATCATTATCGCCGCCGTCAAAATCTTTGCGATCGCGGTAGTAATTGGCAGGTTGAGGAGAAGGGGGAAGAAGAAGACCTCAGATTCTCACTCGCCATGATTCCAACTTTTTTTTTCATCTTCCTTAGGTTTTTGGAGCGATGGTGCGATTTCAAGGATTGAAAAGGTTACACGAGCCAGCACATGAACATGGAGACGGAAGGGATGGGTTCGAAGC
>WJJB01000219.1 GCA_014729935.1 Candidatus Bathyarchaeota archaeon
GTGGAGGGTGGTGATGCTTCAACTGGATTCACCGTGAGTGTCACCAAGGATGATGGTTCAAAAGAAGAAATAAAGGGAAAGCGAGTGCTTGTTGCAACTGGGTCCACGCCCGCCTTGATTCCCGCGTTCAACATAGATCACGAACGCATCATTACCAGTGATGATATACTTGCGCCCGAGTTTAATGAAATTCCAGAGCACATACTGATCATCGGTGCTGGCGTGATTGGGTGTGAATTCGCTAATATCTTGGCAACATTCGGCGTGAAGGTTACCATGCTGGAATTCCTTCCCACGATGCTAGCAACAGAGGAGAAACGAATCGTGCGCCAGCTATCCAAGAAATTCAAGACACTCGGGATCGAGGTGCACACCTCCCAAATGGTGCAATCCGTCGAAAACACGGGAAATGGCGTGAAAGCCACCACGATTCCCGCGAGCACCCCGAAGGATCAAGCCGATAGCGCGGAAAAATCGGTGTACGAGGCAGACATGTGCCTTGTCTCCATTGGCAGGGCAAAGGTGTCATCCGAGCTTGGATTGGAGGCCCTTGGTGTCAAGATGGAAAGGGGACAAATCAATGTCGATCGAAAGACATGCCAAACGGATGTTGAAGGGATTTACGCCATTGGTGACGTGACGGGCGGCCTCATGCTGGCACACGTGGCATCCTATGAAGGTGATATCGCCGTGGAGAACTTGCTCAAAAGCATTGGACATGAAATTGAACCACGGGAAGCAAGGTACGACGTGGTGCCCTACACGATATTCACATCACCCAATATTGGATCTGTGGGATTGAGGGAAAAGACAGCAAAGGAAAATCACGATGTGTACACGGGAACTTTCTATTATGCTAGTCTTGGTAAGGCAAAATGCATGGGCGAAGAGTATGGGTTCATGATGATCGTTGCCGAGGCTGGGACGGGAAAGATCCTTGGTGCAAGCTGCATTGGTGCTGAAGCTCCTGAATTGATATCTGAAGTAACTGTTGCCATGAATCATGGCATCACTGCCCAAGAACTCGGCGAGGTTATCCATAGCCATCCCACCATATCGGAGATGGTCTTAGAAACCGCCGAAGACGTGCACGGCAGGGCCATCCACAAGGTTGGCAGGGTCAAGAAACACTAAAAACCATTACTTCTCTAATTTTTTAAAATTACCTGGACGAATGTTCTTGATTGCATTCTTTTTTCCACATTCCTTGCTGAAGGATTTATTATCCGGTGCATCTAGAAGGTCACGAAGAACGTCATTCTTGAATAGAAATAAGGTTATTTTCATGGCGAAACAACATGCATTTTTCACGCGAAATCTTATTACCATCACCGTGGCGTGTCTCCTCCCGTTGCTCGTTATAACTCACTCCCAAACAGGTGATTCAACCACCTGCGGGATCCATGGCATTAATCAAAGCGATCCATTAAATCTTGGTGACACGGCCTCAGCGGAATTAAACGGCAGCACAACGGAATTGAATTACACGTTAAGTTCCTTAAGTGAATTGAATAGGTACGATTTTCAACTTTCTGTCCCTACCGGGTGTGATTTTAACCTTATCCTGCTCGATACCGGCGACCAGCAAGTTGCATCGTCCACGCAGGCGGTCACAGGTCCCATGAATGAATCAATTTGGTTCAAACCAGCAGTATCGGGAAGTTTCACGGCCGTGATCACCAGGATATCAGGGGATGGTATCTTCAATTTCACGGTAACTGAACATGTGAACACGGGAGCGCCAATCGTATCGAATACCACCGTTACCCCCAATAACACCATTATCTTCACCCCGTACACGTTTTATGCGTGGTACAATGATTCGGATGGGTTCGAGCCCGAAGTAGTCAATCTCGTGTTGAATGGCTCCATCTATCCCATGACTCTCGATGGGTCCATGGGTACCAATTATACGAGCGGCGTGCGGTATTACAGGAATTTCAGCAAGCTGGAGGCGGGAATTCACGAGTTTCAATGTAACGCCTCTGATGGATTCATCTCGTCGCTGACTCCCGTGAAAATCGTGAACGTGTCCAAGCCATCATCCACGCTGGTTGACTTAGGAAGTGCATTCTATGAACCATTTAACGAGGGATTCAATAACTCGGTTGGATGGATAAATACGACGACAAGAAGTAGCTGGGAGCTGCACGACACGACCTATCGCTCGTCTCCCACGTGCATGGGTATTCAAACCACCGGTACCATCATCGATACCACAGAAGGCAATATACGCACACCTCTCTTTGAACTTGCGCCCGGTCAAGATTACAAGCTCGTGCTCGGGTATCATGTAGCATTATTTGCGATTGTTGAATTGGAGATAAATGTAAATTTGACAAATTCCTGGGAAACAGTTGGATTTCTCACTTATATCGACGGTGATTGGATCCGGTATGAATCCAACATTACAGAATATGCGGGTTCCTTCGTGAGATTCAGGTTTAATCTTGATGCGTTTGGAGGCCAGCACCTGTATATCGACGATTTTTATATTGGTGCCTTGGAACCGGCTCCAATTCTCGATCCCCTTTCAAACCGTCTGTTCTATCCAAGTTCGGGAAACCAATTCACTGTATACCATTGTGATGTGACATACACGAATCCGTACAATAATTACCCCGAGGAGCTCTACCTGTCAATTTACGATGGAGATTTCCTCCTTGGTTCATTTATCAAGGAAGTAAATTTCAACGAGGTAGATGACCAAGACTGGGACGTGACCGATGGTAAAGCATACACGTGTCAATTCCAGTTATTGGAAGATATTGATGATTTGCACATTACAATCGTGTGTGATTGGTACGGATCTCTCCTGCCTTGGTTCGAAGACATCACAGCGATTGGTAATGTTCAACAACCCATTGAAACCGTTGACCTCCCGTTCAGTATTGATTTTGAAACTGGGACCGTTCCATATTATATCATCAACGATCCGAGCATTGACCGGGCGAGGGTTATAAATGATGGTGGAGAGCACTATTTCACGACCGGGGCAGCCTTAGATACCGTAGCAACGGTCATGGATCTTGGATTAGTAACCCCCATGATTAATTTAAGCTCGGACATACAATTATTCCTTGAATTCGATTCGGTTATAGATTACAACGATATAGGTGGTGCTGATGTATTTACCGTTGATGCTTCCACTGATGGAGGATACACGTGGACGCAATTAATACGTTACAATTCAAGCTCGGACCTAAGACGATCCATTAATGTAACCATGTATCGTGATCAGGTCACCACTTTCAGGTTCTTGTTGTCCACGAACGTGGTGAACATTGGGGCAGGGACGCATTGGTACATCGATAACATTGCAATTACCAAGCGGGATTTCACGCCTCCCGTATTGGAGTCCATCAACCTGCAAGATGGCAAGCGGGTGTTCGGTAAATATGATGTTAGGGTGCAATTCAGCGATGTGGGTTTTGGAGTGCAACGCGTGCTCATGATCGTTGATGGAGACACGTACGCTAATGTATCCATTACCAATGAAACCAGTATAACCTTGGTGCTTGACAGCGAAAATTTTTCCAATGGGGAGCATGATATAGACATCGTGCTCATTGATGCAAGCGATAATGAATATACATACACGGTGATGATCACGACGGATAAGCGTCCTTATTTACTCGTAGGAATCATCGCTGGTAGCATTGCCGTTGCCTTTGGAGTTGTCATGGCTCGTCTCAAGAAAAAGAAAGTATCACTACGGGAACTTCCAGGTCACATCAAGAAGAAAATCACCGAGAAGGAACGGGAACCCCCTCGAGACGTTATGAAGGAAATCCTTTCGCTCACATCAATATACCGCTCCATCGCGGTGGAAGCACTAGCTGCAAAGATCCAGTCAGTTGAGGAAGGTATCAAGCCAAATATGCTGGGGTCCTACATCCGGTACATGCTCTCGGAAGGCTTGATCAAGGGCTCACTTGAAGGGAACATTTTCAAGCGCCACATTTTCAGCAAGAAACGTCCCGGTACCAAGAAGGACATGATCAAGCTTCTCAAGGAACAGGAAGATGCCATCGTGAAAAAAATCAATGAAGCTGACGAGATTCCTGTCCAGGAGTTACTCTCGTCTCTCAAGCTCACCATGGTGGGTCGCGCGGCCTTCGATGATTTCATCCTCGATCTCATTAGGAAAAGAAAGGTGAATTGCTTCTTTGATGGTGACATCATTGTTAATGAGGGTTTCGATGAAAAGGACATAGATGGCCGAAAGCAGGACGCCATCAAGATAACAGATCCACACTTGAAGGAGGAACCGGTAAACCTACTTGAGCAACACGGGCAAAAAATCATCACGATCTTGAAAGATGCGAGGAATCCGGTCCCGTTTGATACGATCAGGTCACAAATAGGCACACGTACCGTGAATGATGATGTGCTTGAGGAATTCCTTTTCAAGATGATCAAGGAAAGCAACCTCGAAGGAAGATTAGAACCTGGCTTGTACATACCTCCTGCACCCACCTTGCAATCATTAGAAGATGAGGTAATCGAGATGTTGCAATACAAGCCGATGGTGAAATTTTCCGAGGTCAAGGAAAAACTTGGATTGAAGGAAGACGAGGAAGCCATCGAGGACTTCATCTTCGACTTGATCCGTGACAAGAAGGTATCTGGGTCGTTGGAACCCAACAGCTTCAAGCGGGACTGAGCGTTACCCGTTTTCCCGCTAGAACGCCACGTCCCTTTTTGTGAAGCGTGGCAATTATTTCTTTTCCAACATTTTTCACTCGGCTGCTTTTTTCCACCTCTCCTCGGTAGCAGGTAAGAAAAACGAAAATACAGGGTGATTGATCCTTCTCATCGGTGGGATTCACGCGATGAATGCGTACACGAGTATGAGATACGCGCCGCAGAGTAACGGGTTCAAAAAGTTATCACCGATATGCCGGGCGAATACATCTATGCAGATAAATACACCAGAAGCACCCACGGACATGATCAGGATTACAGGAAGGTTTCGACCTATTCCTTCCATCGGGACAATGATGCCGGTAATGAAGACCGAAAAGAAGGAAACCAACCCCCCGGCAATCAAGCCTATCCACGTTTTATCCTTATTGAGTCGTAATTTCTTTTTCCCGTACCGCTTGCCGAATAACGAGGCAGCAGCGTCGGAGAGACTTGCCACGTTGGCTACGGTAATGAAGATCATGGCAGGCGCGAAGACGAAAGGCATGAGGCATAACACGATGGGAATGGAGGAGATGAAGGAGTGTTGTTCGGAATCCTTGAGCGAGGACAAAAACCACCGGTGTGCCCACTCTGGATCTAGATGGAAAAATCGGCTCCCCTGTAACAACCTGAGAATCTCCGCTATCATGAACATGGTGCAAAACGCGTACCCGACGAGAACGATCAGGAAAAGGCCGAGCCCCTCGCTGGTGAGTCCTATTGGTAATATCGGTCGCATCAAAAGTGCGATAATGGCTGCTAACCAAATAACGCCAACAGGAATCAAGTGAAGGAATTTGCGATTTGTATCCATGCGTATTTTCATGTCTGGATCATCCCTAAACATATTGTTGCGCTTTTCCAAGAATGCCTCGTATCCCCTTCGGGTTTTCCTAGCGGGATCCTTTCGTGCCTTAACATGCTCGCTGATGATAAAAACCATGAGGAAACCGATGAAGGAAAATATCACCAAATCTGAAATCAAGAAGAAGAAATCTTGCCACGCTTGACTCGTCTCCCTGTTGAGATACATGAACGGGAAAAGTATGGCACACCACTGGAAGATCAATCCCAAGGAAATGTCGTTGATGATGGTTTTTCCTGGTTGCCGTCCAGCATGATGCTCGAATGCAATTTTAAATGAGAAGATCGCGAATATGGTGAATAATATCGAAATGGGAAGCCAATACATGAGAATCGAACCGGGTGGGTTTCAATCAGGGATTCCGAAGGACCAATTGGATTTATTACTGGTTATTAAAATCTTTTTGCTCGTTTCCTCGTTTCCCACCTTCCTATATCGGAAAAGTATGTATTATTGAAGGTATCTCGAGAGAACCAACATCCCCAGCCCAATGGTTACCATCGACGCAAGGTCCATGGTACGGGGATAATCATTTATTCACCTGACGCTAAAATGAAACCATGGATGAGGAACATCGTCTTGAAAAATTCAAGAAGAAATCCATCGAAGATCAGATCAGTGAGATTCTTGATTACATGACTTTGATCAAGCGGAACCTCATGGGGGATAAATTCTCATCGATCAAGTCCCGGTTTTACAACTTGGAAACCTTCGAGCATGAAGCCTGTCCAGAATGTGGCAAGCAACGCCAGAAATTCTTCTTGATGTTGCAACCTGGACAGGATCTTTTCAACCAACGAAAGGATGATCGAGTTATCTCGGACTTCAAGATATTCTGTCTTGAGTGCACCAAGAAACTTGATGAAATAATGGCAAGAAAAAACGTAAATTCTCACGGGAACCATGGTGAACGGTGACTTTTGGTGCCAAGTCCAAGAGGTTCAGGTGGAAACATCAAGAAATCAATTGAAAAGCATGCCAGGGAAGAAAAATGCTACCATCCGGTCATCAGGCATTTTTTTTCAACACTCTTGAATTCTCATCCATCCTTGAAGGAAAAATTGTTCAGGTCCAATCGGGAAGCGGGTTTATTCATTGCAGCAATTGATCACGCAAAAGTACACGTGTTTCAACGCTCGAAATTCAAGAGCGGTCGTCGTTCCCCAGGTAGAAGGAAGGAATTATGCACGGAATATTTTCGGAGATATCCCCGCGAATTCCTTCAATTCTTTCAACACCGAAAAGCCATGATCACCTTCTTGACTTTAGTATTGGACAAATGGAAAACCCGAGTGTTACATCAGGATAGCAAGGTCCATGAGGTAAAAGAAACACGTGTATCAAGCACGCCATGCTTCATGCTGGCAGATCATGCCTTTTGGGCAAGAGGTGTCTTGAATGCACCAGGCAGGCATTCTGGGAACACGTTTGATCTTGCAACCATCGAAGGGTTCGTGTACCTGATGCACGAGATCTACCACACGATGCAATGGTACAGGTCTCCAATCGCCATGATTATTGCATATGTTAAGGCAATTGCCCGATCCTTGGCGCATTCGGAAGGACACATTCTTTGGGCACATGAAACGATCGAATTCGAAATGGAAGCCATCATTTTCCAAAAGAAACTTGAAATGTTCTTGGAATCCCATCCACTCGTAGTTAAATCCCTTAAAATGTTCGGGAACTACAGGTAAAAAAGGCACAAAAAAGTTGAAAGTGAGAGAAGTTGAAATCTCACTAATTGCCTTTGGCGACTGCATGGAACCGTTCAATGATGAAATCACAATGTTCCTTCGTGATCCCAGGATGCGTGTCAATGGCAATAAGGCGCTTGTTCAAGTCCTCGCATACGGGACAAAGTCCATCAGGATACTCAGGGAGCGGCTCTGGCAAGAATGAATCGCCCTCCCTGAAGACAACAGTCTGGTAAATCGGTTTCGGGTAAATGGTTTTCGTGAACGCGTTCTTTTTATTCAGCCAATTTGTGTATTCCTGTGTGTCCTCCGCGCCCACGTCCCCTGGTGACACGATCCCGCCCCACCAATTGCAGGAAGGTTCCGCGTAATCTGGCACGCCTGGTGGCGTGATCCCCTTCACGTCTTGAAGGTTTTCAGTTAAATAAAACCATGCTTGTTGCCTACTCCTGATATAGCGCTTCAAGTTTTTCAATTCTGCCAATCCGATCGCTGCTGTCAACTCGGTGGGACGCAAGTGCCAGCCTAATCTTGCGAACTTGTACCATGCCGTCTCGCCATGGTGCCGGATGATCCTGCATTGCTCGGCGAGCTCCTCATTATCGGTGACTATCATGCCTCCCTCGCCGGTGGTCATGTTCTTCGACGGGAAGAAGCTGAAGGTGCCAGCATCACCAATAGTACCGACCATCTTGCCATTATACTTTGCCCCATGTGCTTGGCAGGCATCCTCCAATAACAAGATTCCCCGATCCTCGCACGCGTCCTTCAATGGACCGATGTCCTGTGGCATGCCACCAAGGTGCACCGGGATGATTGCCTTGGTCTTGCTGTTGATCTTGGAAATCGCATCCTCAGGGTCCATGTTGTACGTGACCGTTTCGATATCAGCAAAGCGGGGTATAGCGTTTGTATGCAAGATACAACTGGCTGTGGCCATGAACGTAAACGGTGGAATGATTACCTCGTCGCCTGGACCAATCCCCGATGCCCTGAGCACGCAAAATAGAGCAGCAGTGCCAGAATTAACGAACACGGCTTCTTTGGCCCCGATCCATTCTGCAAATTGTTGCTCGAACTCCCGGTGTGCCATGCCTTCCAAGATGTCCAATCTGCCGGTCCTGAGAACCTTGATGATTTCTTCCAAGCATGTTTCAAAATCGAACTTGTCCTCGTGGAGGAAATTCAGTTTCCTTTCTCTCTTGAATTTTTTAATGAGCTTCTTGATCTTTTTCTCTTCCATGGGTGATCACGAGCATGTTGTTTTTTTCGATTTGGGACTAACGGAACCGGGGGCTATAGTCCCCTGAAGGATTTATTCTTTATTTTAGATTTTGAAAGTAATCAGGGGCACAAGTTTTTAAAGAGCGGCTGGTCTTTGAATCTCACCAACTTCACGCATTGGAAAAAAGCATCACGTTGCTGGTGAATATCACATGAGTTTTGCACTCGTCCTCCACGCACACATTCCGTATTGCAGGAAATCGGGCAGGTGGCCTGCAGGGGAGGAATGGCTGCATGAGGCCATCATTGAATCATACCTCCCCCTTCTCAAGGTCTTGGAGGGCTTGGAAGCCAGGGATATCAGCCCTAACCTGAACATTGAATTTACGCCAATATTACTTGAACAGCTTGCCGATGGATACATGCAAGAACAGTTCATCGTGTACCTTCAAGAATTGATCGATCGTGCCACCTCCGATATTCGCAGGTTTGATGGGCGACCGGAATTGCAATCTGTCGCCAAGCAATATCAGGAAGATTTTTCCTTGTACATGGACTATTACACGGGTCATCTCAAGCGCGATGTCATCGGCGCGTTCAAGCATCACCAGGACAGCGGCAATATTGAGATATTCACGTCCGCGGCAACCCACGGTTTCCTTCCACTATTTGAACACGAGAGTGCCATTTGGTCACAAGTCAAGATCGGGATCGATACCTACAAGAAATACTTCGGTTGCAATCCCCGGGGATTCTGGCTACCTGAATGTGCCTTCCGACCCATGGAAACTCGGAATGGAAGGCAGGTCGCAGGCATAGATTACTGGTTAAAGAAAGCAGGTATTGAATACTTCATCGTGAATTACACTGGAATGGAAGATGCAACCTTGGTTCACGCCAATACAGCAGGAGTGGATTATATATCAACGTATGAAGCGTACCAGCTGGCGGGAACGGGCGTGAAGGTATTTGGCAGGAATTACGAGACGAGCGAGCGGGTTTGGTCTGCAGCCGTTGGTTATCCAGGTAACCAAGTGTACAGGGAATTTCACTTAAAAGATCCCGTTTCCGGGTTACGGTATTTCTCCATTTCCAAACCAGGTTTAGCTAAGGACGTGTATGATTTCTCCAGGGCAAGGGAGAAAGCGAAGCTCGACGCGCGTGATTTTGCACGTATCGTGTACCAGAATCTTTCTGATTACCGAAGCATAAACAAGCGGTCGGGTATCATCGTTTCACCATATGATTGCGAGCTATTCGGCCATTGGTGGCACGAAGGTCCCGTGTGGATGGAAGATGTCTTCATAAACTTGGCAGAAATGGAAGAAATTTCTCCCATTACCTTGGGAACCTACTTGGATGATCACACCGGTACTTTTTCAGAGGTCA